>CAYNDU010000364.1:0-6285 GCA_964395615.1 uncultured Pirellulaceae bacterium
ATCCGGGCATGTATGCGCTCGCGAACCTCTACAAAGGCGCGCTCGTACACCGCGCGCAAACGGGGAGAGCGCGCAACGTGGAAGGTGAAACCTGTGAATCCGCCCGCCGGCTCGTTCAGCAAGTAGCCCGGCGCGAGCACATTCCCGTCCGTGTTGACCGCCGAATCGAGTCCGGCCCAGGGAATGCCGTTCGGGTCGCTGTTGGGGGGAGCCCCTTGCACATTGGAAAAGAAGTTCAAATAGGGCAGATCGTAGACGAAGCGGTTGAGTCCCATTTCCGGGATGCCGACCTCAAAGAACGTATACGGTGTGTCGATGTTCCCCAGGTTTTGCAGCGCCACGCTATAGGTTCCAATGTCGCCGGCCAAAATGATGCGTGGCCCGCCCATGCCGATCGTCACTTCCGGAGCAATCGTCCGTTCCACCTGGAAGCGATAGGGGACGATCGCTTCTCGCCCGTCGGGGTTGACGATTTTCAAGTCATATAACCCGTGCGGGGCTTGTGTCAGGTCCCAGGTGGCAATGATCTTCGCCCCGTGGATCACTCGATAGCTGGCCGGGTCATACTCGGCGAATCCCGGCCGAATGAGTTTGACAATCGCATCGGGATGAAACTGCGCACCCTCGATCGTCGTAGTCACGAAGCGAGCGTCACCGCCGACATCCGTGTGGATGTCAGTGATTCCCAGTGGAAGCAGTTCGGCAAACAGTGTGACCGGAGTGTCGTCGGTCGGTTCCGAATGGCCCCGGACAAGAATGTAGTAGACACCGGGATCCGTCGAGGGAATGACGGCCGACTGTACGGGCTTGAGCCCACCCTTGTAGACTGCGTCGAAAGCCGATCCGGTGGGAGCCGCTCCGTGCCGTAGGAATAGCTCATTCGCCGAGTTGTCACTGGTGGCGCCCAGGGTGACTCGCAGTGTGGCTTCCGCCGGCACGGTCACTTGCAGAAGTCGTGATTGCCCCGTGCTCAACGTCGTCGCGAACGGTACGCCCAGGAACACCTCGTCGACGGTTGTCGTCATGGCGTCGGTCGAGATGGCGATGTTGTTCGACTCGCCCTGCTCTTCCCGCACCTGGTTGAAAATGTCGGTCCGCACGATCAGTCGGTACTGACCAGGAGTGACCGGCGGCATGGTAGCAATGAGGGTCGATTCGTAGGATGTTCCGGCGGGTACGTGACCTGAGAACGAAACTTTGCCCAACGGCTGGTCGCGAATGTCCCAGATTGCGTCGGCCGACAGATATACGGAATCGCTCCATTTTCCGGAGGCCGGCTCGGCACTCGTATTGGCGACGGACCATCGAACGGTCAAGGGCGTTCCGGCCTTGGCTGTAGCTGGAAACTCGATGCGCGTTACTTCAAGATCCGTCGGAGGCGGCAGTTCGATGACCACCGGATTCGCACTTGGACGATCGTTGTTTCGCTCGTTTGGTCCTTCGAAAACCTGACCGATGGAGCTTCGGCGTACGGGATCGGTGATCGCAAACACGAAGTAAGGCCCAACCAGATCCGCGGGAATCGTCAAGGATGTAGAAAGGTCATAATCGGCCCCGGCCGCAAGTCCATGATCATGATGAAAGGACCCAATGTAGCGATCGACATCCAAATCCAGGAATTCGTCGCGAGAGAGATACACCAGGTCGTCCCATTGGCCCTGTGTGGGTGGTGTGTCGCCACCAGAGTTCGTGACCGTGTAGGACAGTGCAAGGTCCTGGCCCTGAAACACCCTGTCCGGAACCTGCAGCGAAGTGATTCGCAAATCCGGTGGAGTCGCCTCGGCGATCGGAAACGGAAGCGACGTCAAGTTGTCACCTTCGTCCTGGAACTCGAGTATCGCGCCTCGCGACAGAATACGTCGCGAGATCGAGGCAAGATCGAAAGCGAAGAACGGATTGTCGCGTTCAAAATCAACGCCCGGCAATCCGAATCCGATGTTGCTGGGCGGAACGCGCCCGCGCCTGTCCTCGAACGCGGCGGAATCGGCGTAGACCAGCAGGTGAAAGTCGCCGGACACGCCATCCGGCAGTTTCACCTGGCGCGTCTCCGTATAACTCTGGCCAATGCCCAGGACTTCCGACCGAGCAAATTCGCCCAGAAACAGGTCACCGCCATCAAGCGAAGGGTCACGAGACAGGAATACTCGATCGGGCCATGACGCCCCGCGAGTCTCCCGGTTGCCTGCGTTGGTTACTGAGTAGGTTACCGGCACGGTCTGACCCGATTGAATGCCGGTTGGCACAGACACGTCGGTTACCGCCAGATTCGGCTCCCGGTACGTGACCGTGATGGGAGCCTGAGCGAGGTTATTTGTTGGATCTTCATACGCCCAATTCTGGAATTCACCCAGCCATTGCGAATTGGACCCCGTATGGGCCGGCCACCAATCGGTCAGAAGTACTCTCGACTGGAAGGGGAATAACACTGGGCTACGGTCGTTGTGTGCGTCGAGGTGGATATAGATGAAGTACTTTCCGTCGAGCCCGCGTGGCAAGGTTGTCGGAAAGTCCACGACGTAAGTGTCGCCAGGATTAAGAAGGGTGTCGTAGCCTAATGCAAATGTTCCCAGGAACGACGCCCGATCGCGCTGAAACGTCGGGTCGGCCGAAATCCACAGGTAGTCACGCCAGACCTTCGTGCCGGGCCACACCGGGTGCGAGCCGACGTTCTTGACCGTGTATCGGATGGTTGTATTCTCGCCGGACAGGTTCGAGTCAGGCACTTCAATTTGTGTGACGACCAGGTCGGCCGCTGAGGGTCGCACATCAACGGTCTGATCGCCTGAATTGTTCGCCTCGTCCAGTTCGTCGACGGTTCGGAAGGGCTCGTTGGCGTGACTCGTCGTGTCGTCGGTTACCACGACCACATGGGTACCGGCTGCCGAAGGCGAGAGGAGCACCGTGATCGAAGCGTCGTACGTCGCATCACCGGCCAAGGCTCCGAGATGCCGTACTTCACCGAGCACCAGACGTTGAGCGCCTGGGGCAAACGGATCGGATTGGTCCGCCAGGTAGACTCGATCGACCCAATTTCCGGGCCGGGCTGTGCCGGGAGAGTCGTTGGTAACGGTCCACGAGACAGTGTATAGATCGCCGCCAAGGGCCGCGGCATCCGCCGAAACCGACGAGACGACCAGATCGGGCCGTACCCCGATCACATCAATGGGCCGCGCCTTGTAGTTGTTGTTGTCCAATTCATTCGGATCGTCCGGGTTCGTATTGGAGGCCAGCGTATCCTCCAGCACGCTGTCGAAGGGGTCGGTCCAGGGTGTGATGAAATAGGTCCCCGATCGAAGGCGTGTTGGAACATTCACCGTGGCCCGGACGTCGTAGCCGCCCCGAACCGGTAACTCGCCGTTGTGGTCGAGTGTGGCCAGCAGAACATCGCCCTGACCGGGATGCGGGCGATTGCGATCCTGGGTCAGCCAGATCGTGTCTTTCCACCGGGCAACATCCGTCGGTCCAGTACCCAGATTGGTGACCGTGTAACGGACTTCGATCTCAGCTCCCTCCACCGCCTGTGTCGGCGCGATCACCTCACCCGTCACCAGGTCGGCCAGGGGGACGGGGTTCACGTGAATGGGAAACGAGGCCTTGTTGTTTCCTTCCTTTGGAAACTCCGGAACACCGCCATCTGCATCCGCCACTACGAGAATCTGCATCGGACCACGAAACCGTTTAGGCACGGTTACTGGTTTGGTCAACGAGCGGTACGAGTCATGGGGGGCGAGAGCAGCGCCGTTCGGCAAGCTGTCGATCAGGATATCATCGTTGGTGACCAGGCTGTCGAGCGAAAGGTACACGCGGTCGGTCCAATGGGGCGTGGACGTGGCCACGTCGCTTTGGTTGACCACTACGAATTCGACCGAGAATGTTCCACCGGCATCGATCGCGTCGGGGGCCGAGATTTCTGTCACCTGAAGATCGGGTCGCGGTTGGACCGACACGGTCAGCGTGTCGACATCGACCTTTCTGTTGTTGGCCGTGGCGCCGTCTTCAAACACGGTCGCCCCGGTATTCGTGCTGACGACGACATGGTATAGGCCCTGGATGTTATCCGGCAACCGCACGGTCTCGGTGCGATGGTAGGCGACGTTCGGTTCAAGCGGGCCGGTGAACGTGTATTGTCCTAGCGAGATTCTGGCGGCATCCGGATCACCCGCCAATTGCAATGCAAGCTGATCGGACCAGGTCGCCTCCGCCGATCCTGCGCCGATGTTCTTTATTTGCCAGCTGATATCGATCGTCGATCCTTCGAGTGCCTGTTGCGGTGCATCGATACTCTCGACCGAAAGGTCCGGCGTTGGCGGTTGGGATACTGTCAGCGCGTCGGACACGCCCTCGTTGTTGTCCGTAAAAAGGAACTCGAAAGGAGGCGATGAGGCCACGGCGGTTTGCACGACCATGTAGTAGGTGCCCGAAAGTCCGTCCGGAATGGTCACCGTTCCTGTCCGATCGTAGTCGCCCATCACTCCCAGGTGTCCGATGTGTTCGAACTCTCCAAGCTGAGCTACGCGGTTGCTTCCGTCGGCTGTATCGGACAGGTAGACGCGGTCACGCCAAATGCCCTCACTCGTCGTGCCGATTCCCTGGTTGGTTACGGACCAGGTCACATTCGCAGTCTGACCGGCGGACGCCTGGCCGGGCACTTGAATGGAAGAGATGATCAGGTCGGCAAAAGGAATTGGGAGGATATCCAATCGCTCGCCGGCCCGTCCTATGTTGTTGGCTTCGAGTTGGTTCTCAAATACCTGGTTGTCGACATCCGTTTTCACAAACACGTTGAATCGGCCCGTCAGGCGGCCCGGTAACAGAAACGTCTCGTCACGGTTGTAACCGGTGTTCGGTTCCAACTCGGCATCGTGCGGAAACCGAGCCAGGAGAATATCGTCAGTGTTCCCAAGGACATCATCCGCAGAAATGAAGACGGCGTCGGACCAGACGCCCGTGTGGCCACGACCCACGCCGACGTTTGTGACCGTCCAACCGATCCGAAGCTCGGCGGGATCACCGATGACACGAGTCGGAGCGACCACATCCGATAATTCAAGATCGGCAAATGGCAAGGGGGTGACCGTGATCGGATGAGCAACAACATTGTTGTCTTCGCCGCCGGTCTCAACAATCTGCCGGCCGATGTCGCTCGCGACGAGTAAGAAAAGTCCCCCCGATCGATCGACGGGCAATGGCGCTGTCACTGCGGCCGCTTCCGATTGACCGTGTGGCAGTGATGCTGAAAACGCGAAATCTGCAAGTGCCGGATCGTCCGCCGATAATTGCTGATCGCTCGACAAGAAAAGACGATCGGTCCAGCCGCCCAGCGTTTCGGTCGTCCCGTCGTTCGAGGTGTTCCACCCAACGGTTATTGCGTCGCCGGCAACGGCATTGTTCGGTGCCGAAACAATGACGGGTCGGACGTCGGCGTGGCGCACAGCGATCTTGTTACCGGCCTGGCCCAAGTTGGGCTCGACGTCCAGTCCTTCCGAGACATCGTCATGTGCATCTGCAAAGACAACGAGGAAGTAGTCGCCATCCGCGACCGCGGGGAGGACGACGTCAAGCGATTGCTGGTACTGCGCTGTCGGCGCCAGGCTGCCCGTTCTCACCCGTGATCCAATACTCAACGCCCCGGTCAAAGAGCCGTCAAGACTCAAGTAGACGCCGTCCGTCCAGGTCCCTGAGGCCGCGCCCGAACCGTCGTTTTTCACCGACCAGTCGATCGTAAGCGTTTGACCCGGTTGAGCGGATGTCGGGGCCGATACGGCCACCGTGTGCAGATCAGGCAGCGGCGGGAACGTGAGGTGGACCGGGCCGCCGGTGGCGACGTTGTTCGATTCCATTTCTTCCACGATCGCGTCCCCGGCGTCGACGACGACCAGCAGGTGATAATCGCCGGCAAGCAGCGTATCAAGAAGCGGTAACGTCACGGTCGCCGACCGGTCGTAGCTGAGGCCGGTCGCCAAGGGCGTCGGCAAGTCTATCGTCTCGACGTGGATACGGACGTCGGATGGATCGAGTGTTGTGTCGGACGACAGCCAGACTGCGTCACTCCAACTCCCGCCTGCGGCGGACGTACCGGCGCTGGCCACGGACCAGTCGAGAGCGATCGAACTGGCGACGAACGCATCGGGCGTGCCCTTCAGGCTCTCCGACTCCCGCGGGAAGGTAGTGGTTTTGTTTCGTTTGAATTCTGGCTTCCGCACCGACGCCCCGGCGTATAATTGCCGGGGGTGGAGATCACCCCGCCGGTGCATGCCTTCGGTAAGGAGCAGTTACAGACGAATG
>CAYNDU010000365.1:0-3462 GCA_964395615.1 uncultured Pirellulaceae bacterium
CTCTGTGACTCCGTGAGAGGCCATTCTTCTGATCGAACTCGTTACCCAGCTACGGTTCGTTTCGAGCGGCAGCGATCAGATCGGCTGCGCCCTGGTCGAGCAGCAAATGGGCCGCGCGTTCACCAACCGATTGTGCATCGGAGAGCGTCCCGTCGGCCGAGGCGGTGAGCCGATGCTGGCCCTGCGGGTCGAGGACGACGGCGTCGAGTTGCAGCACGTCCTGTTCGATGCGTCCCCAGGCGCCGACCGGTGCGAGGCAACCACCACGCAACGTAGCCAGCAAAGCTCGCTCGGCAATCACCGACGCATGCGTGGCGGGATCGTCGAGTGGTTGGATGAGTTCTCGAGTTGCCTGATCGCTCGAACGAGTTTCCAGGCCGAGGGCTCCCTGCCCCACGGCGGGCAGCATCCAATCGCGTGGAAGAATGCACGATATGCGGTTGTCCCAACCGAGCCGTTTCAGTCCGGCTTCTGCCAGAACGATCGCGTCGTATTTTCCCTCGTCCAGCAGTCTCAATCGAGTGTCAACATTTCCGCGAATCGGCTCGACCTGCAGGTCGTTGCGCCGGTTCAGCAGCTGGGCTCGTCGGCGCATGGATCCGGTCCCGACCGTTGCCCCGGTCGGTAGCTCGGCGAAGTCGGAAACCTTGCCGGAGACCAGCGCATCGCCACAAGCCTCCCTTGTCGGTACGACGGCAAGGCAGAGGTTTTCGATCGGATCGGTCGGCAGGTCCTTCAGGCTATGGACGGCCAGGTCGACTCGGTCGTCGAGTAGCGCACGCTGGATCTCCTTGGTGAAGACGCCCTGTGTGCCGATAGCGCCGATCGGCCCGGAGCGAGCATCTCCTTGCGTGGTGATCAGTACCTGTTCTACCTCGATTCCCAGCCGGCGCAGCTGTTCGGACACCCAATCAGCCTGCCAGCGGGCCAAGGCACTGCCACGTGTCCCCAGTCGGATCATCCCTCTGTCACTCATTTAACCGTTCGCTTTCACTCGAGCTGTTGATCGACCCGGCCGACGTTTCATGCGGTTGGCCGGCGTTTTTTTAGAGCGTCTTTCCCTCGGATTGATGCAACCCGCCCAAGCCGCTCGCATTCATCCTCTGGCCGGCAACTCGCCATCGGCGGGCGAATCGGGGGAATCGTCTTGCGGCTGGTTCGGGTCCGTGCGATCCGATTCGTCGGTCCGCCGAAGAAAGCCGGCCTGTGGGACTTGACCGTCAGCATAACCGGGCGACGTCTGGGTCTGCGAGGGGGGAAGGGCTTCGACCTCCGCTTGAAGTCGCTGAGCAATCGCCGCCGTGACGATACCGGCCGTCTCTTCGAGTTGCTGGTGGCCGGGAACGACCACGCCACAACTCACGATAAACTGAATGGCTTGATCGACCGTGAGGTTCAAGTCGACCGCCTCACTCTTGCGGACCGTCACCGTGAACCCCGTCGCGGGCATGGGAGAGGTTGGCATGAGGACCGACAGCACCGGTTCATTAGCTGCCGAACGGATATCCAGCATACTCTCGCCGGTGACGAATCCGATCGACCAGATTCCCTTGCGAGGATACTCGATTGCCACGACGCGATTGAACTCGATCTCTCGCTCGCTGAAGAAGAAGTCCGTGACCTGTTTCACGGCGGAATAGACATTGCGGACGACCGGCAGGCGTTGTATGAGCGCCTCCATGCTTCCCAGAAACATGCGCCCGGCTCCGGCCGCGAGGAACTTTCCCAGCAGATAGAGGACGGCGATGAAGACGCTCATAAAGACGGGAATGACCCGCCAGCGGGTCAGGTACTGCACGTCGACGTAACGATGATAGATTTCACGAGTGGTGGCCGTACTTAAAACGACCGGTCCCGGGTCCTCCTTGACTCGGCCGACAACCGTTTCGGGGACCCACTTCTGGTCGGCCACCTGCACATAGACGACACCTTCCTCCGAAAAGGACACGATGTCCCAATTCCGACCACGCACACGTTGCACGATTCCCTGGACCCCGCCCACTTCTTCGACCAGGCGAGCGGTGGGAACACGTTGCCCCTGAGCATCGTCGACCCAAATATCCTTGGGCGATGTTTCCGACGGAATCGTCGAGTGGACATCGTCCCAAATCTCGATGCCCGCGACGGCCCACCGCACCATATTCTCCATCGGTCGGAGAATGTAACCGTCGATCGTCGTCCAGGCCCAGATAAACAGCACGATCGTCAACAGCGGCGGCATGACGACGCCCAGTCCGCGCAGTACGGCTCGACGGAAGGGATACCAACCGGAAAGCCTCCGTATGGGAGATCGTGATTGAGCTTCGGGCATTAGTTCCGTTTCTAGATAGGGAGCGCACCGGCACGCCCCGTCGGGCGGATCGGCCACCGGCGCCCGCCCCCGATTCAAGACCGGCCCCTTCAGGGCCCAAAATGCCTAACGACCGCCCGTTCCGCGGGCAACGACGGCAACGGCTACACTTCGAGCCCCCGCCCGTCGCAATGTGCGAGCGGCCTCATTGACCGTGGCACCGGTGGTCATGACATCGTCGACCAACAGAAGCCTCGCGTCCGTTATATCGTAGCCCGAGGAAACCGAATACGCGCCCCGCATGTTGCGACGTCGTTCGCTCGGACGTAAAGTACCTTGCTTTCGAGTCTTACGTCTACAATACAACAAGTGGCGGTCGACAGGAATCGCGAAAGTTCGGCCGATTTCGACGGCCAACCCACGTGACGTTTGAATCCCGCGACGCACTCGACGCTGCCAGTGCATGGGGATCGGCACCACCCGATCAAATGGAAGTGACGCCGAAAGACGGCACACTCGGCCTGCCAGCAACATGCCCAGGGCCTTCGCGAGAGGTTCTCCGCTCGTCGCCTTCATCGCCAAAACCGCACGTTTCAGGTCGGCTCGGTAAGCGCCCAATGCTACCACCGAACGAAAGAAATACCGGTCGCCGACACAAAGGGGGCAGTGCGCCGACGTTTGCCAGTGCCCCGACGTTTGCCAGTGCAATGGCACCGGTGCCGCACAACGGCGGCAGAGTCCGCTATCGGGACTGACCAGGAGATCGACGCACGACCGGCACAGTGGGAGTCGTCGTGCCTGGCCGACCGGCAGAAGAACCTGGCAAAACCGGCATTGAGCCGGAAACAAAAGATTGCTTACCGACCACCAGCCATTTAGGATTTGGAGAGAGGCCGTGGACAGCCCCGAGCCGGCCGCCCTCTGCATTCGGACACGAAATCGAGTGATTCGCATGTTCTCACCAAGGAGGAACGGTGGCCGGCGCTCGACACCACCACGGTTGATTATCGTGATCCGGAAGAGAAACGGAATGGGAAAAACGGTCCGTGGCCCGGCCAGCCAAACGGACCAGGCGCCCTGGTAAACGAGAGACTTTAGGAAGGCACATTCGCCTTGATGAAGATGGCGATCTTCCCTAAGGTACCACTTTTGCGAGACATACTCTGCGAGAC
>CAYNDU010000365.1:3562-6271 GCA_964395615.1 uncultured Pirellulaceae bacterium
TACTCTGCGAGACATATTTTCTTGCGTGACAAATCTACTTGCGTGACAACGGGTTCAACGGCGAGCATTCTTGTCGATTGGACCGCGTGTCGTCAGAGCAACTGAAATCACAAGGTCGGAACATGACAGGGAACCAAGGGTTAAGTCGGCGAGCGACGTGGGCTCACGGGCAACCGATTAGCGACTTGATGTCACGGGCGTTGTCCCAGCCGACCCTTATATCACTTGCCGCTGGATTCGTGGATCAGGCGACACTTCCGGTCGAGCCAGTGCGGGCGGCCATGGAGTCCTTGTGGGCCGACGATCGGGAGGCGGCCGCGGCTCTTCAGTACGGCACCACTCCCGGTGCCCCGGCACTACGGCAGCAGCTACTTGATCGATTCACCGATTCGAACGTCTGTTGCCATGATCCGGGGCTCGATCAGCTCGTCCTGACGGCAGGGAGCAATCAGTTACTTCACCTGGTGGTCGAGAGCCTGGTGGATCCGGGCGATATCATTCTGTGCACCTCACCGACCTACCTGGTATTCCTGGGAACATTGGACAACGTCGGAGCGCGGGCCGTCGGGGTAAAGGTCGACCAGTACGGCATGTGCCCCGAGTCGCTCGAGGACGTGCTCAGGAGCCTCGACAAAACGGACGAGCTGCGTCGGGTCAAAGCCATTTACCTGGTTCCCTATTTTGATAACCCGTGCGGCTTGACGATGCCGCTGAAACGTCGAGCGCGCATCGTTGAGTTGGCTCAACGCTGGTCACGAGCTCAACGCATTCATGTCATCGCGGACGAGGCGTATCGCGAACTGCGATACGAAGGCGGCGACGTACCGAGCACGTTGACCGTCGATGACGAGGCCGACACGGTCATCGTCACCAACACTTTTTCCAAGTCTTTTTCACCAGGCATACGGATCGGATGGGGAATCCTGCCAAAGCACCTGGTCGGCCCGGTCTGCGACCAGAAGGGTAACATCGATTTTGGGTCGCCGAATTTCAATCAGCAGTTGATGGCCCGGGTTCTGGAACTCAACTTGTTCGAACCGCACCTCGAGACGATTCGAGCCGGCTACCGGGTCAAGTTACGAGCCATGCTTGAGGCGTGCGATCAATACCTGGGCCCCATCGATGGCGTCCGTTGGAGGCCTCCTCAGGGAGGATTGTACGTTTGGGTTACGTTGCCGCAAGAAATCGCCACGGGTGCGGACGACCCGCTGTTTCGGCAGGCAATTGAAGAAGGAGTTCTCTATGTGCCGGGCGAACACTGCTATCCGCGTGAAGGGCACGCGATGGCGCGAAATACGATGCGGCTGAGTTTCGGCGTCCAGGATCCTGGGCGAATTCAACAGGGCTTGAAAGCGCTGTCGCGCGCCATCCGCCAGGTCAGCGCATGCCGCGTGTAACGCAAAACGGACCGGCCATCTGGCCACATCGGCCGGCTTGAGTCATCAGGCCCTGGCCGGCGGCGACGGAAACGGATTTCCATGCTCACCATACTTGATCGCCACATGCTGCGTGTCTTCGCCAAGGTGCTGGTGATCTCCTTTCTCGCGCTGACCGGGCTGTTCATCGTGATCGACCTGTTCGGCAACCTGGAGGAGTTCATCACGTATGCCGACCGACAGGGCAGTCTGCTGCAGGTATTGACGAGTTACTACGGGGCTCGCGTGCTTTCGTTCTTCGACATGACCAGTAGTCTGCTCGCCTTGATGGCCTGCATGTTCACACTGACGTGGCTGCAGCGGACCAACGAAATGACGGCATTGATGGCCGGGGGGATTCCCAAAACGCGAATCGCGCGACCGCTCATCGGCGCCGCGATCGCCGTCGCCCTTCTGGCAGCCGCCAATCGGGAATGGGGCCTGCCCGCGGTGCGCGACAAATTGAGTCGCAACGCTCAAGATTGGCTGGGCGACTCAGCTCAAACGCTCAATCCTCGCTATGACTATAAGACCGGCATTCTGTTGGGCGGAAAATCAACGATTGCGGCCGAACAGAAGATCGAGAATCCCAGTTTTCGTTTAACCCGAGCGATCGGGAAGTTCGGCCGGCAGCTCGTGGCCGGTGCGGCCTATTACCGACCCGTCGATGGCGACCGGCCGAGTGGATACTTGCTGGTAGGCGTCTCTCAACCTACAGAAGTCGCCGGCACCCCATCGGCCTTCGAGGACGGGAACCCGGTCATTCTGACCGGCCGCGACACGCCATGGCTGGACAGGGACGAGTGTTTCGTGGTTAGCGATGTCACATTCGAACATCTGGCTGCCAACCGTGCCTGGCGACAGTATTCGTCGACGCCAACCTTGATCAGCGCGCTCCGGAACCCAAGCCTCGATTTCGGCCAGGAGACTCGAGTGGCCGTTCATGCTCGATTCGTCCAACCAATCCTGGACGTGACGCTGCTGTTCCTCGGACTCCCACTTGCGCTCCGGCGCGGCGACCAGAATCTGTTCGTCACCGCAGCTCGCGGCTTGCTGGTCGTGAGCATCTACTTCGTAGTCGTGCTGGCCTGCCACGCCATGGGCGGCACCGGATTTCTGATCACACCGGCATTCGCTGCCTGGCTGCCACTGCTCCTCTTCCTGCCCTTGGCCTACGTCGTTGCCGCTCGCCGCTGGGAATAGCAAGTGCCTCTCACGACGGCGGCAATGTTCAAGAAGCGGCCATGCGTCTCGCGCGAGGGAACTCAGCAAGTGCCCTCGTGCAGGGTATTGG
>CAYNDU010000366.1:0-6255 GCA_964395615.1 uncultured Pirellulaceae bacterium
GACTCGACGACCGTTCAAGAATCCTGGCGTTCGCGGCGTCTCTGTTTTCGCAGACGACGCCGTTCCGATTTAGAGAGTTTGCGTTGTGACGTTTGATCGTCATCATCCAAATCGCCCGGATCGTCGTGAGCCAGTCCGGCCGCCCGTTGAGCCGTCGGTTGGACGCGGCCGACCAAGGCCTTTTTCTTCGCCGTCTTTGAACGGTGCGGCGTTCCAGCCGGTGCCGTCTTCTCACTCTTTGACGGTGCCGCCGGTTGGCTCGCGGCACGTCCTGCCGCCCGACGCTTGCCATTTGCCTCCCCGGCAGACTCTTTGCCGGCCTTCGCGTGAGCCGAATCTGTCCTCAGTACCTTGCCTCGCACGCGACGCCGACGTTCGGATGGGCTCGGCGCTTCGGTCGTACGGTTCCCGTCTGATGGTCGCTCGGCGGACGGCCGAGTCCGCTTGCTCCGGGTGCGCCGAGGAGCGGCGTCCATGCCGCTTGCCTCGAGGCAGACGTGGCGAGCATAGAGTACGAGTCCGAGAAAGGTAAGCGCGTGGGATGTCATGGTCAACGACGAGACGGCCATCGACGTTCGCAGGTCGGACGGCAACGAGAACCAACCCCGTTCGAAGAGCAATAGCCCTACGAAACCAAAGGTCGCCATGGTCCATGCCGTCAGAGCCAGTCGAGAACCCCGGATTTCCAACGCCACACGCAACGACGCGGCCATCAGGAAGCTCACGGTCAGCCATTGCCAAACATCCTGGCTCGCCTCCGGCCACGGGATCTTGATCCCCTTGTACATGACCGTCCATAACGTCCCCTGAACGTTGGCGATTCGGTCCAGGCTGGCCAACACCAGTAACGGTACCACCCAGTACCACATGCGATACCGGCCTCGATAATCGTCCACTCGATGACGTCGCACCAGGTAAATCACCCAGCCAACGACTGCCGAGGCGCCCATCAGGACCGCGCAAAACCACTGGCCGACGTTCCCGTCACGCAGCAAGTTGATGGCCGGCAATTCGTCCGTCGTCCAGGGTGTGGCCCCGATGGCCACCTTTCCGTAAAGAGCCTCCAGGCCGGCAACGATGGACAGTAGCGCGAGGGCCAACACGGTCAGCGTCCACCGGCGACGGGGAATCAAATCGATCAAACGCGGTTGGCGAGTGGCCAGCGTATCGTCCGAATAACGGCGCAGCGGTTGCCTCGGGCGCGACCGGGCACGCTCGGCGACGTCAGTGTCGGTGGTCCGGGGCCCGTAGGCGCCCGTTTCTTCCAAAATCACTCGGCGCCGGCGCTCGTCCCGCTGGCCACTGCGTCGGAATTGCATGGATGATCTCCGCCTCACTCTGTGATCGGGCAGGATGCCCCATCTCGTCGGCGCGCAACGGCGGCGCTCGTACCGGCAACCGCTCTGGCTTTACCCTTCGGCACGATGCCCGGCGGAACTGAAGTTACCGGAAAAAATAACCTAGAACGGCCGGTCGTCCGTATGTCCCACAGTCCCGTAACTCCCCAGCCTACCGGCCGAAACGTTCACGCACCTTGTCCGCTCATCAGTCGGGTGGCAAAGGCGGCTTCCCTGTTACGGTCGATGGGTTGCCCGCCATGTTACGCGTCGGGCATTCGCTTGCCACACGATGCATGGAGTGCCTGGGCGGCAGAAAAACTTGGCGCGTCGCACGGCTCCAACAAAGAATCGGAGTGTCACGTGCCGATACCAGACTGGGGCGAAGCCGGCTCGACACGTCGGCAAATGCCCGAGACGTCCTTGTTTGCAGCGTGGTTCAGGCGGCTGTTGCTGCTTCCAACCGGTGTCCGCCGGTCGACTGCACACGGGGACCTTTTGAGCGACGGGATTTTTTTTGAGCCAATCGAAGAGGGATTTCATGACGCGAACTCTGGCAATCGCAGGCGTAATGGTCTTGTTGACCGCGGCTTCTCCGGTCACTTTGCGTGCTCAATCAACTCAGGCGTTGGGCGCAGGGGTCGTGCCGGGAACGGGCACGCTCATCGACTATGTGGGCGATACGTTCGAGGACGCCGACTGGCAATTCGTGAATCGAGCGCCGAAGAGTTCACGGGAAAACGACAAGTCGACGCGGTCGCCTTTGGGCTATTCCACAAATCGTCGTTGGTTTGAAGGTCCCGAACGCGGGTATCCTGATCTGCTCAAGGTGATCCCAACTCCGAGCGGTGGCTTGGAGTCGAGCCGATACGCGTTATTGATGCGGACTCTTCAGTCAGGTGTCCCCGGCCGTCGATCGATGAATGTTCAGCAGGATGACTTGATTGTCGACTGTGTCTCTCGGCTGGGTACGACGGTGCGGCCCTCGGAGATGCCCAATTGCGTCGTACGGATCTACTTGCCGCCGTTCGAGCAATGGGAACAGCGATCCGGACCTCAGTTTGGATTCCGCATGGGATTGTCGACGACAACGCGCAAGCCGAGTCGCGGCCTGTTTGGTGGCCGTTCAGGTCCCACGAACGAGCCCTACTGGCCGGGCATGTGGGTCCATTTTCGCAGCAAGGCGAGTCGCGGTGTCGAAGAGGACTCGGCTTTGTTGAAGATCCGCGGCGACCGAATCGGCCGGGACTTTCCGGCGCTCGAGATCGAACAGACTGGCTGGTGGACGCTTGGAATGTCGCTGACCGGCGACGGCCGAGTGCATTATTATGCCAGTCCCGGAGTTGATCCGCTCACGGCCGCCGATCACTTGTCGTCACAGTATCCGTACAGTTTTCGGGCCGAATCCTTCCGGACGTTCTTCTTCAATGTCTGCAATCGCAATGACGGGTCCTCCTGGTCGACCCCCTTCGTGATTGACGATCCTCAGTTATATATCGTTTCAGCGGCACGGGTCTCTTCGCTGGTCACACGGAAGATCAATCTGGCCAAGCAGCGAGCGGCCGCTCGCGAACGGAAGAACGCATCCCGCTGAGCCGGCTTTGATCGACGACCGTTCGCACGTTGCCGTCGGCGCACGCGTTGCATCGCCGATCTTTCACTCGATCGTCTCAATCCACACCACGTGCCGGCCGCCAGGTCGCCCTGGGCCGATCGTGGTCTGATGGCAGCCGTGGCAGCGCGACGCCGACAGAGAGGGATCCGGAACAACCCAACTCATCAGCGCAGTCGCGCCGCGGCCCGTCTTTTGGGGGATTTTCCTTCGTGGGCCCGGACGCCCGACACTCACCGGTCGACTTGCGTTCAGACGCCTGATTCTCGTCTCCTCACGGCGTACTCTATGACGCCTCCTTATGAATGACCGGTCGGCGACGGACGTCGCCGCGCGGGAAGCGGTTACGATCGGACCAATCGTCAAATTGTTCCGCGCCGCGGTCAAACCCCGTGTGCGCCAAACGCTTGAATGGCAGGGCTCGGAGCGGCCGTTACACGTTTGACGTTAGGTTGGTTCCGACCTAGGTTTTCAACAGCACGGGCGTCTTGGCGGCCGCCTCGCCAGACGTACTGGATCAACCGCAGAAACAGACCCATCTGCCGGATGCAGAGCACCCCCCTTGGACGAGGGGTGACAGCTTGTAGACATATTTCATGGAAAACACCCCGCACCCCACCACGCACGGCTCCGAGCTCAGCGCGCCTTCGCCGACGGCATCGGCCGATGAAGGTCTCTCGACGCTCTCATCGTTGCTGACCAGTCTGGACCGTGATTCATCCGAGCACGTCGCCGCCGGCGGTCCCGTGCTGCCGGACGACTTGTCGGCCGGGGGAGTGGAGCACGAGTATCAGAACCAGCTGGTCCAGGTGCGACTTGGTCTGGCCAGCAGCCTGTTTGCGGCGCTGCGAGCCAAGCACGGACCGACCGCCTCCCACTGTCTTCGCGTGGCGTTGGGCTGCTCGTCCTGGAGCCAGATCATGGAATTGGCTCCGGCAATTCGGGACCAGATCGAAGTGGCCGCCCTGCTGCATGACATCGGCAAGATCGGGGTCCCTGACCACGTCTTATTGAAGCCCGGCAAACTGACTCGTGAGGAAGCGGCCACGATCAACCGTCATCGGCTGATCGGTGAGCAGATTCTGTTGAGTTGTTGTGCTTCGGCAGAAGTGTTGGACATCGTCAAGTACACCCCCGCCTGGTTTGACGGCAGCAAACCCGGTTTTGATCGGTCGGGCGAATCACTCCCATTGGGAGCCCGCATCGTTTCGATTCTGGACGCGTTTGACGCGATGACGACCGATCAGGTGTATCGTCGAGCGATGTCACGTGAGCGGGCGATGGCCGAGCTCTTCCGTTGGTCTGGAACTCAATTCGACGGCCTGCTGGTCGAACAGTTTTGCGATCTGCTGGTTAGCGAGCGGATCAAGATGACGTCCGATATCGCTCGGCGTTGGTTGCACGAATTGTCCGGCGACAGCTCGGACGCGTTCTGGAAGCTCACGCCGCCGTGCCACGCCTCGGAAAACCTGACACTTGACCGGCTGTTTCACGAAAAACTACTCGACAGCATGCACGACGGCGTGATCTTCATCGACACGAGCCTGCGAGTGCTGCTATGGAACCGGGCGGCTGAACGTTTGACGGGCCTGCCCGTGCGGGGCGTGCTACAGAAACGGTGGGCGCCAAGTCTGATTGGGATGCGCGACGAAAACAACGCGCGAATGACGTTCGACGATTGTCCGGTCGCCCACGCCTTATCGACCGGCGTGCAGACTCTTCGCCGCCTGACCGTGCATGGCCGGGGTGGGGAGCGGTTGAGCGTGGATGCTCACATGATCCCCGTTGTTGGACGCGACGGCGTAATGTACGGCGCGACACTGTTGTTGCACGACGCTTCCTCACAGATCACGCTTGAGGAGCGGGTCCAAACGCTTCACGAAAAAGCCACCCGAGATCCACTGACCAAGGTCGGCAATCGAGCCGAGTTTGACCGGGTGTTGAGTCAGTTTGTAGAGAGTCATCTCGAACGCAAGTTGCCATGTGCTCTGATCATTTGCGACATCGACCACTTCAAGACCATCAACGATACGTACGGGCACCAGGCAGGGGACGAAGCACTGGTCAATTTCGCCGCATTGTTGCAGCGTTCCTGCCTCACCGGTGACCTGGTCGCGCGCTACGGCGGTGAGGAGTTCGTCATGCTCTCGGCCGATTGCGACAACTCGACCGCAACCGACTATGCCGAGAAGGTCCGCCGCGAATTGTCGGAGATGCCCCAACCGTCACTCGACGGCCGAGCGATCACGGCGAGTTTCGGGGTCACGGAAATCCAATCGGGTGATACGCCGGAGACGATGTTACGGCGCGCGGACCGGGCCCTGTTGCGTGCCAAGGAAAACGGGCGGAACCGAGTCGTGCAACTTGGTACGGGCATTCCCCAGGACGAACGGCGCAGTAGAGGCAAGTCGTGGTGGAGCTGGTTCCGCCGACCGGCCCGCGAAACACTGCTGGAAAAAACACTGATCACCGCGGTCCCATTACGCCCTGCGATCGAAAAGCTGAAAGGATTCGTCTCCGATCACCATGCCGAAATCGTCTCGATGGAAGACGAACGATTGCTCTTGCAGATTTCCGGACAGACGACGATTTCCAGACGCACGACCGATCGTCCAATGAACCTGTTTATCTCGTTGCAGTTCGTTGAGCAGCAGGCCGGCCAGCGTGCCGACGAGAAGGGTCCCACCGGCGGAACTTTGATTCGCGTCCTGATTCAACCGACGCGCTCGCGAGACCGCCGCCTTTCCGAAGCACATGACCGAGCTCGCCAGATTCTCTGTAGCTTGAAGTCCTACTTCATGGCCGATGAATACTCGGGCTCAGTAGCGTGCACCACCCCGACGGCCCAACCTCGTGCCGGCGGATGGCTGGCTTCGCTCTTCGGCAAGGACACCGACCGGCCCAACGCATGAGCTCTTTTCCCGGACCGTCTACGTTGCCGCCATCGGGTGTGTTCTTGAGAAAAGATATAATACAGATCTGACCCCGCGCAGTTTTTCGGCTGGCCAATTGTGCCCGACCCGCGACAGCCTGGGTGGGTGACCACAAGCGATTATCGTTCCAGGACGAATTCCGCACGCTATGCCAGAGAGTGAGCTACATTGCCAATTCGGCTAAACTGCCCAACACACCGTTTCAGCCGGCTTGTCGAGTCTCGCATCTCCAAAATCAATGTTCGCGAACTCCGCGTCAACCCACGCTTCGCCATCCATGGTCTATCCCTGTGCGAAAAACGGGAATAGCCGCAGAATCTCACCCGCCAACATAGCCCAGAACTTTTGAGGCATAAGAAGGCGAGCCGCCTGT
>CAYNDU010000367.1:0-6249 GCA_964395615.1 uncultured Pirellulaceae bacterium
GCGGTAGCGCACCTTCTATGCGCCCAGCCCGACGATGTGCACCTCTCCCCTGCCCACGTCTACCCGCCCCACTCGACCTACCTGACGGCCGAGCTGACCGTCCCCGAAATTCTCACGGCGGCCGAACTGGCCATTTCGGATCTGCGTACGTTTATCGACGAGAACATTCCGGGCAGCCACTTGTTAACCGTCGGCCGACTGCAGCAGATCGCACAAGTGCCCAAGTGGTGGAATCGATTGCGCCCGCTGCGCTATGCATTCTCGGCAATCCGTAACCCCTGGAGCACCATCTATCGTGTGGCGGCCGACGGTGCCGTCGGTTCGCCCGTTGTGCAGGATTTTCAACGGGACGGCGTCACCAGTCTCTACCGACTCGTCATGTTACAAGCCGGAAAACACTTGATCGAACTCTACAGTCACCGGCTGCGCGTGGGTCCGGAACGGTGGCGCGAGGTCATGCGATCCGAGTCCGGTTCAACGCCCGGTTCAGCGGGCCCAATCACCGAGGGCCGCCCCAGCTCCACGCGCCCGTCGAATGACGAGAACGAAGAGCCCCTACGGATCGCTGTGATCGGGCAAGTCAAAGCGGGCAAGTCGAGCCTGATCAATGTCATCTTGGGTCGCCAGCAGGCGGCGGCCGACTGCCTCCCGCTGACGCGCACCGTGACGGAATACCGGCTTCCGGGCGGCCCGCAGACGGGCAGCCTGTCGATGCTCGACACGGTCGGATACGGTCAGGAGACCCCGCCGGGAGTTCCGTTCGAAGCGGCGATCTCACCGGCGCGCGACGCTGCGCTGGTGATCCTGGTACTGAAGGCAACCGAGCCCGCTCGAAAACCTGACCGCGATTGCCTGGAGGCCATTCACAGCTGGTACGAACAGAGGTCCCATCTGCGCCCCCCGGTCGTTCTGGCCGTGTTGAGTCACATTGATCTACTGCCGCCTGCAACGGTCTGGGAACCTCCCTACCAGGGTTGGCTGGAACCCTATCCAACCGGTGGTAAGAACCAGTCGATTCGCGAGGCCGTGGAATACAATCTGGAAGTGCTGGGCGACCTGGTCGACTCGGTGGTTCCCGTTTGCACCGACCGGGAACATCAACGCGTTTACGGCGTGCAGCAGTGGGTGCTCCCCGCCATTCTCAACCTCTGGCCGCAGGCCCAGTCAAAACGCCTGATCGATCTCCTGTATGCTGACGGGGATCGCCATCGAGCCGCACGTCTGTTTTCTCAGCTCCGGTCCGCGGCAACGAAGTTGGGCAGGATGGCCTGGAAGGGCCTGGACGGCACATCCCGTGATGCGGACCACGATTCGGGCGAACCGGACGGTTCGGACACCGGCGAGCGCTGATCCCGGGACGGCAACTCCGAACGGCCGTCACTCTCGCAGCGCCGAAAAACAACCGAGAGTCGATCGACATAGACTTTCTGCCATGCGGACGACCGCGCCAATTCGTCGGTCAGCAAACGACCTCGCCGACGATCCCAGACGACGACGTCGACGTGGTGAGCGTCAAGAAGGCGTTCGGCCATGTCCGGACGCGAACCGATCAGAACGTAGTCTCGCCAGACCGAGTCGGGGAAGAAATCGACCCGCGAGTCGACAAAGACAAGACTCCGGTTGTCCGTAGCCCACGTGAAGAAGGCACCCCACTCCATCGGCTGATAAAGCCGGGTGCCCGGCCTGAGTGACTGAAGGTAACGCGCCGCACCTCGCGGCTCGTTCTGCAACTGGGCCGAGCGTTTCGACTCCGGCAGGAACCGATTGTAAGTCCGGGTCCAGGGCGTGCTGACCAAGACCACCAGCACGAGGACCGCCACGCCCAGAACGTTCCCAAACGTCCGTTCGTCCGGCCGACTCACTCGACCGCGCACCTGCGCCGACAACAGGCGTTTTGCATACGGAGCCAGAACTACCGGCAGAGCCATCGCCCACCAAATGACCATCCGCTGCGAGCGGGCGGCCAACACGAGCAATGCCACCAGCACCAACAGGTCCGTTGCGCTCGCTCGGCCACGATGGAACCCCATCAAGCAAATCACCGCCACGATCGACAGAAAGTAGCCGTTACCGGTGATCGTACCGAGCGTGGGAGGCAACCATTCCTGAAGCTGTCGGCTGGTCGAGTGGGCAGTCACGCCGGAAACGTAGCGGACGACGTCGAGTCCCTGAGGGCTGAAACACATGGCCATCATCGCCACCATACAACACGCGAAATAGCCAACCGTCAAACGGTCTTGATATAAACGGCGTCCATTGCCTCGATAGATCACCTCCGAACATCGCCCCACAAGGAATAGACCGGGCACGACAATCCCAAGCGGAAACGCGCCGTGGAGGTTGACCCAGGCCAACTCGATCAGACCGACAGCGACCACGCTGAAGACGCCAATTCGAGGTCGGTACAAAGAGGTCAGCAGCAGACTAAAAAGGACGGCTGAAAAAACCTGCGGACGCACGCCGAAGTTCTCGCCGCTCATCGATACCGCCAGCAGAACGAGGCCGGCCGTCAGTCGCACGTGGCCGGTACGAGTGTAGACGACCCGAGCCAGTAGGCCGAACGCGACGGCGTAAAGTAATCCAAACACAAACTGCACGAGTGCGTAGCCTCCCGCCTCAAACAAACCGTAGGTGACCAGCTGCGCCAGCCACGCCTGGTTGAGCACCGGCTGCCCGGCAATCGTATGAGTGAACGAGTCGACGGTGACAAGTTGGCCCTGCGCCGCCATGGCCTGCCCTAAATTCACGTGCATCCAAAAATCGACTGGATAATCGGAGTTGGTCCATACAACCATGACAATCAGAACGATCGGAAGGACCATCCAGACGGCGGCCAGTGACAATCGGGGGAGCCGCAGGGTGCTGGCGTGGAGCATAAGCGGAATACTCGCGGGATGAGGTCTGGGTGGTCCTGCCGAACGTCTCGGTCAACCAATGGGGCCGTGGAAAAGATAGCACGAACCTCTCTTCTTCGACCTACGCTTGCCGTAGGTATTTCCGCCTTTTTTCTCGAGATTATCGTCCCATGGCAGCAATCGAACGGCCGGATTCGACAACGGCGCCACCGGAACATCGGCCCGTCACTCCCGCCGGCCAATCAGGAGAGTCCACGGCGCTCGTTCATGACGGTCCCCTGAACGTGCGCCAACCGTCACCAGTCGCCGTATCGGTCATTGTGCCGACGTATCAGGAAGCCGCCAATGTCGACGAACTGGTCCGCCGAATCGCCTCGGCCCTGGAATATGCTTATCCTGCGTACGAGGTGATTCTAGTCGACGACGATAGCGGTGACGGTATCGAACATATCGTCCGGCAACTGCAATCGGAACGATTCCCTGTCCGACTGCTCGTACGAACCGAAGAACGTGGCCTGAGTACGGCCGTTCTTCACGGATTTCGAGCGGCCACCGGCGACGTTCTCGTCTGCATGGATGCGGATCTCAGCCATCCACCCGAGAAGCTGCCCGGTCTGGTCGAAGCGTTGGCCGACGACCAGGCCGATTTCGTGATCGGCTCAAGGTACGTGCCGGGCGGAAGTACCGATAACGAATGGGGTTGGTTCCGCTGGCTTAACAGCCGCATCGCAACCTTGTTGGCACGGCCGTTTTCCACAGCCCGCGATCCGCTGGCCGGGTTCTTCGCCATCGGTCGGGATCAGTACGATCAGGCCGCGTCGCTCGACCCGGTCGGATACAAGATCGGGCTCGAGATCCTGGTGAAAGCGGACTGTCGGCGAGTCGTCGAAGTACCGATTTCATTTGCCGACCGGCAGCGCGGAGAAAGCAAGCTGACGTTTTCCGAACAACTCAGGTATCTTCAACACCTGGTTCGACTCGGACAGTGGAAATATGGAGCCAGGGTTCAGTTCGTTGAGTTTTGCCTGGTCGGGTCTACCGGGATGGTCGTCGATCTGCTCTCCTACATGCTGCTGCTGACCGTCTTACCGGGTTTGGCTCTGCCGCGTGCCCTCTCGATCTGGCTGGCACTGTCCTGGAACTGGTGGCTGAATCGACGCACGACGTTCGCACGGACTCCGAAGCGACGAGCCCGCGGATCGTACTGGAGATTCGCCTGCTCATGTTCGGTGGGCGCCTTAATAAGTTGGACGACGGCCATCGCTCTGCCGGGTTTCCTGCTCACGTTTGCCACCCATCCGCTGTGGGCGGCCGGCATTGGCATCATGGCCGGTACGTTCATTAACTTCCAGCTATCCCGCCACTGGGTTTTCGGCCGATCGACGGACGCGTCTTCCATCTGACATCCGTGCCCCGACAAGTCATGCAAATGTCGATTCGCACCGGTGCGCGGCTTGCGAACGCGTCGAGAATTGGTAGCCTTAGACGCACGACCGTACGACAGTCACCCGGAGACTCATCCGGGCATCGCCACGGTTGGGCGAAAGGGAAACCGACCCGCCATCGGGATCGCGGATCTCAACAGGTCGTCATAACCCTTTCTCAGTAAACGAGTTGCCCTCGTAGCTCAGGTGGATAGAGCGACAGTTTCCTAAACTGTAGGTCGTGGGTTCGAGTCCCGCCGGGGGTACTTCCTTTGAACGTCTCAGCCGACTGCAAAGCGTTGAATCCTCAGTTGGCGGCCCTCGGGGAGCAATTCTGAAATGACCGATCAACTCCGACGCGAGATTTTTCAACAGCTGGACGAGCTGACGCTTGTCGACCCGCACACCCACATCAATCCCCACCAACCGGCCTCCGAGTCGCTCGCCGATATCCTGGGCTATCACTACTACACCGAACTTGTCCATTCGGCGGGGATGGCAAAAGGGGACATTGAAGATCGACGACTCTCGCCCAAGGAACGGGTTGGGCGATTGATCGAAAACCTCGATCCGATTTCCAACACGATTCAATACAGCTGGTTGATCGAGATCGCCCGGACCTTCTTCGGTTTCGACAGCGACCGCGTCACGACCGATAATTGGGAACTGCTCTACGACTCGGCCTTAATTAAAATGAACGAGCCGGACTGGGCCGACAAGGTATTGCAGACCAGTCGGTTAGCGGCCGTGTTTTTGACGAATGACTTCGACGACCGCCTCACCGGTTTTGACACGAATAAGTACATACCGTGCCTTCGCACCGACGATTTGGTCTTTCATCTAACCGATCCGTCCGTGCGCGAGCGGTTGGACTCGGCGGCCGGCCAAAGCGTCGGCAGTGTGGCCGAATTGCGAGAGGCTCTCGGGCGGTTATTCGAGCATTTTCACTCGCATGGTGCCAAAGCATGTGCCATATCGCTACCACCCGATTTCTCACCCGTGCACATTACGTCCGGGCGGGCCGAGACCGCATTCGACCAGGTTTGGAAAGCGGGAACCGAGAGCGATCTGGTGCACCAGAGAGCACTGTCGAGTTTCATTTTCTGGACGATCGCCGAATACTGTTCTGAATTCCGTCTGCCGTTCGACTTGATGATCGGCGTGAATCGCCGGGTGTATCCAGGTGGCGTGTTCCAGGGCCAGGATCTGTACGATAGCCGTGTGTCGTTGATTCAATATGCCGAGCTCTTCAACGCCTTCCCCCAGGTCACGTTTCCCGTATCGGTGCTCGCCAGCGTGACGAATCAAGAACTGACCAGTTACGCCTGGATCTTTCCCAACGTGATTACGCAGGGACATTGGTGGTATTCGAACACGCCCACGTTCATCGAGAACGACTGCGCGGCACGATTGGAAGCTGTACCGCAGACAAAGCAGATTGGCTATTACAGCGATATGTACAAGTTGGAATTCGGACTGCCGAAATTCAAGATGTATAAGCGAGTGCTGGCCAAAATCCTCGCTCAACGTTGGGTCGGCGATCGAGGGTGGAGTGAACAGCGTGCCGTGGCCCTGGGAAAACGCCTGTTGCGTGACAATGTGGAACGCGTATTTCAGGTCACATCCGATAGCCCGCGCTAAACGTCGACGTCCATTCGACCTGGCCAGACCGTCCGACAAGCCGACACTCGCCGATGACCGGCCCGCGCCGACGGGGCGGAATCCGTTCAGCGGCGACACCCCTGCCGGGGGGCTATCGGGCGGGGGACCCGATCCTCGGGCCCAAGTTGCGAATTTATTTGTTAAAAAAGAGCGAACCTCACGGTCGATACCGCGTCTAACACCTTATACCGGTCGGAGGTAAAGGGGTCAGGAGTCAATTGCCGGAACGGCCCGTAGGGGGCTTTGCACAATTGACTCCTGACCCCTTTACCCTCGCATGGGGAGACCGGGGGGGGTGTCTTGCCTTG
>CAYNDU010000368.1:0-6246 GCA_964395615.1 uncultured Pirellulaceae bacterium
AACAGTCGCGCCGCATCTCGCGCCCACAGAGGCTCCGACAGTGCCGAGGCCCTGAAAGGACAGGGGTTTGGGACCCGGGTTCGAGGGAGTGGGTGACGATTAGGGCCCGTCCTCGCCCGCCAATGGCGACTCATTCGCCATCGGTGAAGAAGTGATCATCGGTGTCTTCGGGAGTAACTACGGCGACAGCGAAGAGGAGTCCGAGGATAAGTCCGACAAGGATGACGACGGCGAAGTGGTTGGTGGATCGTCGGGCGACAGTGTCTATGCGCACTTGACCCTCAGCACAGCATCCGAGGGCGCTTTACTCAATATGCTCGACGGACAACAGGAGGGTGACTGGGTCAAGCGATTGGACCAGTACTCAACCGTCGCTGAGGATGTGGAAAACTATGGCGACTATCTGGATGCTATGGCCGAACGCTTGGAATACAGCTCCAACGATGCTCGCCGTACCGTGATCATGCCTGTCGTCCAGACACTCGAAAACTTGGAGCTCGGCTCGAGTCGCAGTGGCGATGTCTTGACCGGTCCGGTGGCCATTACCGGCTTCGTTGCTGTCTACATCGACCGCATTGAAGAGCAGGAGTTGACCACCAACGACGACGACAAAGACAAGGATGAGGACAAGGACAAAGATAAGGACAAGGATAAGGATAAAGATAAGGATAAAGATAAGGACACCGATAAGGACAAGGACACCGATAAGGACACCGACAAGGACGTGGACAAGGACACCGATAAAGACACCGACAAGGACGTGGACAAGGATACCGACAAGGATACGGACAAGGACAAGGATACGGACAAAGACAAGGATACGGACAAGGACAAGGATACGGACAAAGACAAGGACAAAGACAAGGATAGCGACAAGGACAAGGACAAGGACGGATCATCCGGGAGCAGCGAGAGCAAGGTGTTGATCGGTGTGATCAAACGCCGAGTGATTGCGACGAAGGGACGTCCGTTTAACGGTGGCCCCGGTGGCAAGAGTGTTATTTCGCTGCGACTGGTCGACTGAGTCGAGTCGGTGGCACAGACACAACCCGCTTCGGCGAGTTCCCTTCCGGGAGCTCGCCGATTCTAATTGTATGCCAGGTTCACAAACCTGGGACGGTATACGCGGCGACACCGGTCGGTCCTTCCGTGCCGACGGCACGTTCCCATGCCAGCCCGGATGTAACATGAGGGCAACCAACGGCGCACAACCAATGGGTTCCGGAACGGGACGCTATGTGAGTGCGAGGATCGGAAGAGACACGGTCGTCGTTTCGCGACATCTGTCGCGTGTCAAGGCTGCGGCCATCGTGGCTGATGACCGGCGGGGCAAGATGATCGACTATCGGCTGCTGGTGGCCAATCTGCCGAAGATCGTTGAGCGTATCGATACGGCTCTGCGTCACAGCGCCGCGGCCCACCAGTCGTTCATGAGTTAGTTGGTATCCGGCACTCTCACGTACGCGATCACATCGGCCAGGTCCTGGTCGGAAAGTTCCTCTTCCATACCATCGGCCATAAGCGATTTACCGCTACTCGTGATTTCATCCAGTTCGTTACGTAGAATCACAAACTGCTTGTCTTGTTGTGACACGAGCGTGATGCTGTTGCCTGTCTCCGAGGCCACGATTCCGCTGTACAGACGCCCGTCTAATGTGATTGCCGAATAGGATACGTACTTGCCGTCGACCGATGCGCTGGGGTCGAGTATTGACGTCAACAGCGTGCTGGGCCGGCGATCGGTGAGCGAACGCAGGTTGGGTGCCAGGTCGTAGCCCACGCCGTCGAGCCGATGGCACGTGGCACATTTCTTCTGAAACAACTCGCGGCCGCGATCGGGTGCTCCGCTGAGTGACAGAACGTTGGAATGCTGTTCGACGACCAGCTGACGGTCCTTGCTGCCGGAACCGGTCAGGAGTTGTTCGACACGGTCGCGGATGACCTTCTCGCGATTGACGATCAGCAGCTGTCGGGTTGTGTTGTCGATATCGGCACGCGCCACCGATCCGTCTTCGACAGCGTCGAGCAGCGCGACGAGCCACGGTCGTCGAGTGACCAGGATGCTCAAAACGTCGGCGCGGAGAGTCGGCCCGAAGCCGGCCCATTGATCGAGCAAGACCTCGGCAACGGCCGGCGCATTACGCGTCGATAGGTGTTTGATGACGGCACGTTGGATGGATGGCGGAGTTTGCGGCACGAGCAGGTCGGCCAGGCTTCGGAAATCCGCATTGCGCTGAGCCGGTTGCCTCGCTAGCAGCGGTACCGCTGCTCGACGAACGACTTCCTGAGCCATGCCGGATTGCACGATCGTTCGCGCGTGTTGAGTCAGTTGATCGATACGAGCCAGTATGGCCTCACCTCGACGCGCGTCTTCAGCGGTCAGTGACTCGAGTGACTTCTTGCGGTGCTGCAATGCGTCGAGCAGTTCGGTAACCGTCTCGAATTGCCAGGCCGTCGAGTCATCAAGGTCGAGTTTGAGAATTGAATCGAGTGCGCTCAAGGTTGTGCGGTGATCGTTATAAGCAACCGACAAAGCCAGTAATCGACCGGCGAGTCGTCCGGCGACTGCATTGTGCCGATCGGCCAGCGCAATCTCCAGTACCGGGCCCAGGTTGTGCGGACCAATCGAACTCGTTACTGCGGCGGCCAGAAATGGGTCGCCCGCGTCGCGATTCGCGAGTGCCGCCAACCCCCGAGCGGCCGGCAAACCGGGCCACTCGCCGAGCGTATATGCCAGCTGAAGTCGGACCTTGGCCGCCGGATCCGATATTAGTTCGACAGCCGATCGGATCAGTTCCGAGTGCTGTTCGCCCAGTGATTCCGCCAGGCGAACCGCATGACGCCGTACGGCCGGGTGGCGGTCGTGCATGGCGCCGGCAAGCAGCCCGGGAGTAAGAACACTCAATCCGTCGGCCGTACAGAGGGCGTGCAGACGAGCGAGTGGGTTGTTGCTCTGCCTGACAAGCTTCTCCAGTTCGGTGACTGCCGACTTGTCCGCTCGCCAAACCAACTGTTGCTGAGCCAGATCACGCTGCGGTCCATTTGACGTATCGAGTGCCCTCACAAGCTCACGCGTGCTCAACTGCGAAAGGTCGCGGATCGCTCCCGGCCGGTGCCCCTTGCGATACACACGATAAATCCGACCGCGATTGTCGCCCGATCGATAGTAGGGACGCAGCTCTTCTTTCCCCTCGGGCGTCAACCATTCGGGGTGCTCGATCATGAACCGATACATGTCGACAATCCACAACGCTCCGTCGGGCCCCGTGCGCACCATAACCGGTCGACACCAACGATCCTTGGAAGCAAAGAAATCAACGTCGGTCTCCGCCGGATCTCGGCGTGATGTGAAACTGACTCCCTCCTCCACAATCACATTGTGCTGCACAAGGTTGTGGGTCGGTGCACAGGTGAAGGCGTGCTCGACCATCGGTTCGCCTTCCTTCGCAACAATACCTTGTAACAGGAGTTGGTCTCGATAGATGACGGCCGAGCAGGCCGACGTGAAGCGGCCGGAGTGCTCAAAGGAATGGAACCGCTTCTGCGGTGCCTTGGCCGGATAAAGCTTTGGATTCCTGGGGACAACCAGTTGTCTTCTCGGGTCGGGTGGCGCGAAGTGTGGATTGCGACGCAGGTAGCGATCGTTGAGCACAAAGTGCCAGAGAGGGTAACTGTTTTGCTGGCCAAACCAGTTTCCCCAATCATCCCGATTCCGCCCGTACTGCGAAGGGCCGGATTGGGGATCGAGCTGGCCGCTATCCGGTTCGAAACGGAAATCACGACTCCCCAACGCGACCTTTTCTCCGGAGCGAGTCGAGTCAATCAGGCTATTCTTGTTGTAGCTGACGGTGTGGGCGCCGCTCGCGCAGTAAACCCAGTTATCCAGACCCCATCGCAAGCCGTTGACGCGCAGCTGCTGATTGCCTTCATGGAATCCCTTAAACAACACTTCCCGACGGTCAGCCCGTCCGTCGCCGTCGGTATCTTCCGCGTAGATAATGTCTGGTGCAGCCGTGATCAACAGCCCGTCGCGAAACGGTA
Organism: uncultured Pirellulaceae bacterium; assembly: GCA_964395615.1. Classification (GTDB taxonomy): domain Bacteria; phylum Planctomycetota; class Planctomycetia; order Pirellulales; family Pirellulaceae; genus CAYNDU01. The sequence continues at coordinate 4,042 of CAYNDU010000368.1, forward strand.
ACAAACCGTTCGGAAACCGTACCCCGTCCAGGAAGATCGTCGATTTGTCGTAACGACCATCATGGTTGGTGTCGGCTAATACGCGAATACGACCACCCGGTTCGCCCTTGCCATCCATGCCCAACGGGTAATCGGACATTTCAGCCACCCAAAGTCGGCCGTCGGCGCTCCAGGAGATCGCCACTGGATCGATCACCATCGGCTCGGCAACTACGAGTTCGATTTCGAATCCCTCGCGCACGATGCAGTTGGCCAATGACTGCTCTGGTGATTGGGGTGGAGGATCCGGGGTCGGGCGATCTTTTGGTTCATCGCCGATACTACCTGACGACCACAACGCGACAGCCAGCACGCCGCCCATACAAACTCGCGTCATCACTGTCTGATTCCTCCCAGAAATGGTCGGGCGACTTAAGGAACATGGTCCCGATCCGGCCGAAGTCTCATCGCTCAGTTCCCGTCCCGGTCTCCGCCGGGTGAACTCGCAATACCCGCGACGCCCGATGCTCTTTGTCGTGCTATGATGGCAAGGGGAGGGCCCTCTTGTCAACTTGAACGGCCGTCCCCAAGGAGATTCGTTGCCGTCCACGGCGCCCGGTGGAAGAGATCACGAAAGAACGCTCATGATCGGTGCTATGCACGAAACCAGGCGAATTTGGGACACCTGGCCGGCCATTCTTGGCGCTCTCCTGGCCGTCGGTTGTGCCGAACGCTCCGCTCCGGCCCCCGGCGAATCAAGTGCTCCGGCAGCAGCCTCGACGAGCGCGGTACCCACGGAAGCGGGAACGGCGGGGCTTCGGTCAAGTGCTCGCCCGGCGGATCTCTGGACACGCCGGCTCGGATCCGACTGGCCCGATCTGTTGGGTCCCTTACGAAACGGTAAATCGACCGAGACGGGTGTACTTACTAACTGGCCCGCAACCGGCCCTCGAGTCGTCTGGCAACAGGATGCCGGAAGTGGCTACGGCAATTGTGCGATTTCACGCGGGCGAGCCTTCCTGTTCGACCGGCATTCCGATCTGGCCAGGCTCACCTGCCGCCACGCCGAGACAGGGGCCCTTCTGTGGAAATATGAATACCCGACCGACTTTGTTGATTCGTATGGCTACGACAACGGCCCTCGATGCACACCGGTTGTAGACGAGCAACGGGTCTACATTTTTGGGGCCGAAGGCAAATTGCACTGCCTGGATGTCACGGACGGTCACATGCTTTGGATGCGTGACACGCGAAGGGATTTTTCGGTCGTGGCCAACCTGTTCGGCGTGGGCAGCACTCCGATGGTCGTCGGCGAACTCCTGATCACGATGATCGGTGGCAGTCCACCCGAGGATCGGGAGATTCCCCGAGATCAATTGGACCGAGTGAGCGGGAACGGGACGGGAATCGTGGCCTTTGATAAGCGGACCGGCGACGTACGCTATCAGCTGACCAATGAACTGGCCAGTTGCTCGTCGCCGGTTGTCGCGACGATTGACGGAAAGAAAGTCTGCTTTGCCTGGTGTCGAGGGACGCTCGTGGTTTTCGATCCGGTGGACGGGAAAATCCGCTTTCGTTATCCCTGGCGAGCCAACATGTTGGAGAGTGTGAATGCTGCATGTCCGGTCGTTAATGATCACCGAGTCTTTCTTACGGAAGCTTACGGACCGGGAAGCGTGCTGCTGGAGATTCGACCGGCCGGTTTCGCTGTCACTTGGCGCGACTCGGCCAAGGTACGCGTCAAGGCAATGAAAGCCCAGTTTAGTACACCCATTTTTCACAATGGGTTCTTGTATGGGTGCAGCGGTCGTTATCCACGGAACATGGAGTTGAGATGCATTCGGTGGGAGACAGGTGAAGTCGCCTGGAAGAAACCGCTCGGCCAACGCTGCTCGCTGCTGTACGCCGATCGGCACCTGATCTGCCTGACAGATTACGGCAAGCTGCAATTGATCGAGGCCAATCCGCTTCGCTATGAACTGGTTGCCGAAGCCGATTTTGGAATTCCCGAGGAACGTGAGTCGGTCGGCGTGAAATCGGCTCCTTCGCTGCTCGGTCATCCCACTTGGGCGGCACCCGTATTGTCGCATGGCCTGCTCTACTTGCGCGGAAAATCGAGGCTCATCTGCCTCGAGTTGATAGAAGATTAAGCCTCCTCACCAGAATCTGTGGGTCATGAGCGGAGCAGGGTCTCCGAGTCAGCCCTTCGACCCGCGGCGGAATGCT
>CAYNDU010000369.1:0-4046 GCA_964395615.1 uncultured Pirellulaceae bacterium
CCCCTCACCCCCGACCCCTCTCCCCCAGCAAGCAGCTTGCTGGGGGAGAGGGGAGGCAGAGTGTTCTTTGTTGCGGCGACTGAATCAATCGAGCAAAGGCGACACGTGTCTTCCCGCCAATCCCTCGTTTCTCGGGGCGCTTCTGGCCGCACCAAATCAGCGCGAACTCCATCGCCTCTCTACTGGGGCCGCTACTGGGTCTGTGGTAAAAAGGGGCGTGTCAGCCGTATGGGGCCGATCTCCCGTCAACACGCCGATCGAGTGACTGGGAATGGACATCAAGAATGGGACGGGCGAATTCCGAGTTCCGAATCGGGTCGCTCACAATGGCTACAACAATTCCTGTGAAAGGTGAAAAGTATGCGGGTCGATCTGCGGTATCCCCTAATGGTTCTTTTCCTGGTGATATTCTCCGAGCGGGCCCCTGGCGAATCCAACTGGCCCCAGTTTCGAGGGGCCGATTCCCGCGGGGTCGCCGAGAGACGACTCGACGATGGGCGGCGGTTGCCCGAACGCTGGTCGGCTACCGAGAACGTCGCCTGGAAGACCGACATTCCCGGCCGCGGCTGGTCGTCGCCCATTGTCTGGGGGGACCGGGTCTTTCTGACGACCGTGGTCAACACGGGCGAATCGGAAGAGCCGAAGAAGGGACTTTATTTCGGGGGAGATCGGCCCACGCCACCCGAGAGCGTCCACCATTGGAAGGTCATTTGCTTGAATCTGTCGGACGGTAGGGTGTTGTGGGATCGCAGGGTCCACGAGGGCGCGCCGGCGACCGCGAGGCATTTGAAAAACAGCTTTGCGTCGGAAACTCCGGTTACTGACGGGCGGCGTGTTTATTGTCTGTTTGGCAACGTTGGCCTGTTCTGTTTCGACCTGGAAGGCCGGCGGCAATGGACGCTTCCCCTCAAGCCCCATAAAACTCGGCTCGGCTGGGGAACGGCTGCTTCACCCGTCTTGCATAAGGATCGAATCTACCTGGTAAACGACAACGACGAGGAGTCGTATCTATTGGCCCTGAATAAGGAGACGGGCGAGGAGATCTGGCGTACCGAACGGGATGAAAAGAGCAATTGGTCAACGCCCTATGTATGGAAGAACGAATTACGAACCGAGCTCGTCACGTGCGGGACCGGCCGAGTGCGTTCGTACGACCTCGACGGCAAGTTGCTCTGGTCGCTGGCGGGAATGTCCAGCATCACGATAGCAACGCCGTACGCGCATGACGGGTTGCTGTACATCAGTTCGGGATACGTAATGGACCGTTCGAAGCCAATTTACGCGATTCGCCCTGGTGCGAATGGCGATATCTCGCTGGCTGACGACCAGACGTCGAATCGATGGATCGCCTGGTCACTCGAAAAGGCAGCCCCGTACAATCCGTCAACGTTGTTATACCGAAGCCAGCTCTATGTACTTTACGATCGAGGCCTGTTGTCCAGCTTCGATCCGCGTGACGGTTCGGAAATCTACGGGCCGGAGCGGATACCGAAGGGGAGGGCGTTTACATCGTCCCCCTGGGCCTATGGCGGCATGGTCTTTTTTCTCAATGAGGACGGCGTCACGTTTGTAGCGAAAGCGGGGAGGTCGTTCGAAGTGCTGCACACGAATGCGTTGGCCGAGGATGACATGTGCATGGCCTCGCCGGCGATCGCCGGTGATCGACTCTTGATCCGCACGTCGGCGCGTGTCTATTGCCTCCGCAACCGCAAGTAAGTGTAGCGTTCGCCCGGGAAGTCTCGGACTGGTGATCCGCCGCGATCGTCTTGAGAAGACTGATCGTGCAAGGGCATCGCCACGGCCATACTGAATCGACCCATGACAATGAAAGTCTGAGCGAACCGTTCTAATGCATCGGTTCATCGTCACGCCGTGGTCCCTTCCTCGAGCCCGTTTCAGATACAACTACTCGTTTGGCTTGGGGCCGCAAAGTCGATGGGCCAGCAGATTGAGAAACAGACCGACATCGGTGACGATTCCAGTTGATTCAACGCTGCCCCGGTCGGCCAATTTCGTCACGACGGCTGGACTGATATCGACACAGATGAGTCGCACGCCGGCCGGCGTCATATTCCCTGTGCCGATGGCATGCAGCATTGAGCAGAGCATGATGATCATGTCGGCATTTTCAATCACTCGGCTGTACGCTGCCTGAGCTTCAATCAGATCCATGATGGTATCGGGCAGCGGTCCGTCATCTCGGATCGATCCGGCCAGAACGTATTCGACATCGTTCCGCACACAATCGAACATCACGCCGCCCGTGATGATCCCCTGTTCAACGGCCGCCCGAATGGACCCGGCTCCGCGGACACGATTGATGGCCTTGATGTGATGTTGGTGGCCGCCATGGACTCCGATTCCCCTGGCCAGATCAACTCCCAGCGACGTGCCGAACAGGTTGAGTTCGATATCGTGTGTCGGTAACGCGTTACCGGTCAACAGTGCCTGGACGAAGCCCTGGCGGATGAGGCGGCTTAGGTAACTCCCTCCGCCCGTGTGAATGACGACAGGACCTGCAACCAGGACAATCCGCCCTCGGCGCGCGCGGATGCGTTGCATCTCCCACGCCAGTTCTTCGACGGCCAATTCAACGCGTCGCTCTGACGACACCCCGGCGGACATGAAGGCGAATTCACCCTCCTTCTTCTGCACGGGCGGCCGTTGGATCCGAACGCCGTCGACTCCACAGACGACATGGTCGCCCGATTTGAGGTCGCGAATCAGGCTGCAGCCTGCCTGCCATTGGTCGTCCTCGCCTTGACTCAACACGACGACCGCGTCCATCCGTTGATGAGCGACTCGAATCCAACGGCCCTGGACCCGCACGTCGGTCGGGTAGATGGTCGTGGAATAGAAGTCCTCGGGTGCGACCCCTTGGCGTTGGACGGTCACGCATCGGGCGTCAACCGGATCGCTCATCGGCCGACCACCCCAGGTCATCAATCGATTGATGATCAAGTCAAGCCGCTCCGAAGATGGAGCCGTGATCCTGAGCTGAGCTCGGGACGGTTGATCGTGTCGTTGGCCGAGTCGCAGGTCCTCGACTCGTGCTTCGCCCCCCGCTTCGGTCGTGATGTCGTAGAGCCGATTGATGAGGCCGCTGTCGAGCAGGTGACCTGAGAATTCGATCCCGGTCGACCGAATGGACGACTCGACGGGCGTCGCGGTCGAAACGTCGGGAACCGGCTGTTGCAACAAGAGGCACAAACACTTGACCGCTCCTCCCGCCAGCAGAAATTCGCCGACCGGCGATATGATCACCTCGTACTTCCAGTCGCGCAACTTTCGCTGCAGTGCTTCCGAGGCATGATTCACGACGATAGCATCATCAAGAACCAGTGCATTGCAGGCGAAGGCCATCGCGTCAGATTCACCGACGGCCAAGCGCTTTTCCATTGGCACCCGCCGATGAATCTCCCTCAGCGACATCTCATCGAAGGCGGCAGGGTAGTAGAGCAAGCGTCCATCGCGAAGCGGAGCAAAGCAGGTGTCAAGGTGATAGAATCGCTCGTCGATCAGCCGTAATGAGACAACCTCGACGTCCAATAACTCGGCAAGTGATCGATGAGACTCCAGGGAACTACGCACACCATAACCGGCCCACAGCACGCGTTCGGCGGACGATCGCTCCTGAAACAACGCGTCTCCCTCACCCTCAAACGTAACGTCCTCGGGTAAATGGACCGGTTCGCAGCCGTTCGCCTGAAACCAATTGTCGTAGCACTCGACCTCAGGCTGTCGCTGAACGACGCGAAAGTGGCTTGGCACGAATCGTTGGCCCAACACCAGGCCGGCGTTTGCCGCAAAGCACATGTCGGGCAGTTGTTCAGCTCCCTCCATGACATCGACCGTGACGCGGCGGCTGACCTCGGCGTGGAGTGAATCCCACTGTTCCTGAGCTACATTCTGTCGAGCGCGTCCGACGTGCCCTTCCATCCAGGGATTGATGACGTACTGGACGCCAAAGAAGGACGGGCGGCACATAAGCACTCGAGCGGGTAGCGGCATGGTTGCCTCCTTGGGATCGCGTCCGCCGATCGATG
>CAYNDU010000369.1:4146-6245 GCA_964395615.1 uncultured Pirellulaceae bacterium
GACGGCATCAAGAATAGCCACTTGACCTGAAGCTGTCCAACGACTCCGGAAAATTAGCCGGCAGGACGATCGGTACGTCCGGCAGGACGTAGGAAACGGCACAGAAATGGTCCTGTTGGATTTGCGTTCGCCCGGTTCGTGACGTATGAATTAAGTAACGGGTAATCTTCTCGGCTCCATGCCGCTTTTCACTTTCATTATCGTCCCAACGATAAAGGCAAACCATCCGCGAGGGTGGGGCGCAAAGTCACGGACCTCTTGCAGGCAGCCGGGCTACCGACTGGGCGAAACTCCATCAACGGGCTTCGCCATGAAACATCGAACTCGATTACGACGACAACGCTCCAGGCGTTGCGGGGCAATAGCAGTATTCGCGGCGGTTATGTTAACCGCGATTCTCTCGATAGCGGCATTTGCTGTCGACGTAGGCTACGTTTGCCTTCTGAGGGTCCAATCGCAACGTGCGGCGGATTCGGCCGCCCTGGCTGCCAGCCAGGAACTGCTCGGCGACGAACGTCTCCAGCAGCACCTCATGCAGGCTCTCGCCGACGCACGGACGGTCGCCGTCCAGTACGCCGCGTACCACGCGGTGGGGTCACAGTCGGTCGATCTTGACCCGCTTTCCGACGTCACCATCGGCACGCTTACGAATGCCTCGGATCCGACCCAGGCACTCGACCTGTCCGATCCAGCAACATACAACGCGGTCCAGGTGAGAGTCTCCCGATCGCAGTCGCATGGCGGCCAGAGTCCGTCTTTCTTTGCACGCTTCCTGGGAGTCGGAGGATTCGATACGGAGACCGCTGCCACCGTTTGCTTCGGAAATGGAGTGGTCGGTTTTCGGCCCCAGGGCGTCAATACGACGACGTCGCTGCTGCCCCTGGCCATGGACGTCAGTAGCTGGCACGACTTGATGACGTCCGGTGGATCGGATCAATGGAAGTGCGATTCATCTCAGTCCCTTGTTACTGCCGGAGCCGACGGCATCTGTGAAGCCGTGCTGACACCATTGACGGCTGCCGGCGGCAACGCGGGCACGTTCCTCGTCGGATCGGACGACGATGTCCAGCATCTGCTGACGCACCAGATTCGTGACGGCGTTCGGAAAAAGGACCTCACCGAACTCAATGGCCAATTGCAATTGGATCCGTCTCTCCACACGCTCGACCTGGCCGGGCAGGCGGGGATCGACCAGGATCTTGAGTGCTCCTTGCAGGAGATCGTCGGACATCCTCGTACGATTGCCCTTTTCGAGACCGTTTCCGGATCGGGTGCCGGCGTGTCGTACACGATCGTCGGATTTGCCGGCGTTCGCATCTTGGATGTCGATCTTGACACGGCGGCCCCGTCCATTGTCATTCAGCCGACCTACGTTAGAGACAGAACGGCCTTGACCGCGACATGGGCGACCGAAAGCTACTTCGTTCATCAACCTCCGCACCTGGTGCGTTGAACGATGACCACGGTCGACATGCCGCCGGCTCGAGCACGATGATCTTGTCCTTCACCGTCGAGCGATCCAAGCCCGATTGCGGTCACGACTGGTCAGGCAATCCACGCCCCCGCCACCGTTCAATACTCGTCCGGTAACAAGAGAGTCGTGGCGGATCGGTGCCCCTCGTCGTCGGTCGCTTCCGTGATGATCCACAGCCTGACACCCAGCGATGTTTCGTATGCCGAGAGAACGCGATCGCCGTTTAGTACGGCCGCGTCATTGAGCCGTCGATCGCCTTTGGAAATACGCCCCCAGTCACGACGAACGTGTCGAGCAAGGAAGTCGTCCGGCAACTGACAGGCTTGCTCTAACGCCTCCAGGGCACCGGGCGTGGCAAAGATGCGCCCGAGCGTAAGATCGGGAATTCGTTGATTCATGGGAAAAGCCGGCTCCTGAAACGTTGCATACCGTGCCCGGCCGGCCCGGTCTTCGCGCTCAGACCGTAACGAAGCGGGCTCTGTTAAACCAATCGTGAACCGTGGACGTGATCCCTCAAGATTCCCGTTTCTTTGTGCGCATCGCCTCGTTTCAGGCCTGACCGACGGCCGTTCGGGGTGCAGGAACGGGCTCGTTTTGGGTGGACGTATTATTCAGCGCGATCTTG
>CAYNDU010000370.1:0-6238 GCA_964395615.1 uncultured Pirellulaceae bacterium
TACACGCCCTCGCGCTGGGGCCACCGCCATGCTGGCTGAACAAAATGGCCACCCACGCGCGACTCGCTACGAATTCAGAAACCCGGAACGAACGGGAGACCATCCAAAAATCAAGGGCCGGCCGGTTGATCTTGGTTTTCACGCGCCCCGGCTCGAAGCGTTCCCGGGACTACCGATCCGAGTCGTCGAAGAGATTCGCCCGGTCTCCATAACGCCGCGAGGTGAGGGGACGTATGTTTTTGACCTGGGGCAGAATTTTGCGGGTGTCGTGCGCCTTAAAGTCAAGGGCAAGAGTGGCCACCGAATCCAATTGCGATTCGGCGAGATGCTCTACCCGGACGGCCGACTGATGACGGAAAACTTGCGCAAGGCCCGAGCGCAAGACTTTTATGTGTGCCGCGGCGACCCGGCCGGCGAGCAGTACACGCCCCGTTTTACCATTCATGGCTTTCAATATGTCGAGGTTTCGAATTTTCCGGGCCAACCGGCCGAGGATACGATTACAGGTTTGGCGATCCACTCGGATACACCGTTGACGAGTGAGTTTGAGTGTTCGGACCCAACGATCAATCAGCTGTTTCGAAACGTTGTCTGGACGCAACGTGCGAATTTTGTTGATCTTCCGACCGACTGCCCCCAACGTGATGAGCGAATGGGGTGGACGGGCGATGCCCAAGTCTATGTCGGCACGGCGACGTACAACGCGGATGTTTCCGCGTTCTATTCCAAGTGGCTTCGCGAATTGATGGAATCGCAACGCCCCAGCGGTGCCTTTCCCGGATACGCCCCCTTTCCCTTCCAACACGGATGGGATTTCGGCACTGCGTGGGCTGACGCAGGGGTCATTTGCCCCTGGACCATCTGGCAAGCATACGGCGATACGGAGGTCCTTCGGCGCTGCTGGGAGCCGATGACTCGGTTCATGCAGTGGCGCTCGAAGACAAGCAAGGGGCAGCTTGGTATCGTCCACGGGAATGTGTGGGGTGACTGGTTGGCCCAGGGGCCGAGCACGCCGTTGGACTACATCGACTCGATCTATTACGCGATCACTTTGCGCATGATGTCGGAAATGGCCGGCGCCCTCGGTCGGGAAAGGGAATCTCAGCAATACCGGGAACAATGGGATCGGGTGCAGCACGCTTTCCTGAAGAAGTACGTAAAGCCCGACTCCAGTCTGACCGTGCATACTCAAACCGCTTATGCGTTGGCCCTGTTTGCCGACTTGATCCCATTGGAAGACCGCGAACGAATGGGGCAGCACCTCTCGCAAATGATCTCGGAGAACGGCAACCACATGTCGACCGGCTTCCTGGGCACGCGACCGTTGCTGCCCGTTCTCTCATCGGTCGGTCAACATGACCTGGCGACTTTCTTGCTGCAGAGCCACGAGTTTCCATCCTGGGGCTACGAGATCGACCAGGGAGCGACGACCATCTGGGAACGCTGGGACAGCTATACGAAGGAGGATGGTTTCGGTCGTCACAACGCGGCGATGAACTCGTTCGCACACTATTCGTTCGGCGCCGTATGCGAGTGGATGTTCCGTACACTGGCCGGCATCTCCTCAATCGAGCCCGGCTACAGGAAGATCGCCATTGCTCCCCACCCGCCGTCGCCACGTAGCAACGGTCAGCACGAGCCCATTCGTTGGGTTCGTGCACGCTACCAGTCGATTCAAGGGCCGATTTCTGTCGAGTGGCATGTCGGACAAAGACCGAACGGGTCGTCCGACGCCCAGCCGGCGGAAGAAAAGACGATTCGAGGCTCAGGCGACTTTCACCTGTCCGTGTCGATTCCGCCCAATACCCTGGCACGTGTGGAGATTCCGGCGATCGACATGGATCACGTGCGTCTGGATGGCAACCCCCCGCCGCCCGCTGACGATCGAGGTCCTCTTCGATCCGTGACGTTTGCCGACAACCGAATGACAGTAGAGATCGGTTCCGGAACGTATCAGTTTACGTCGTACGATGCCATTAAACCCGCGGCCAGACCATTGGTAACGTCGGCCCCCGTTGATCGATCAATCAACCCCGAGCGGGTCGATCTGACCGATGCCCGCGAACTGATCTCGTGGGATTTTCACAACCCGCGCCACGTGGACCGTTGGACCGAACGAAACAATCTTCGATTCCAACGGACCGGGAACAAGGTTGTAATGGTGGCAACGGGAAGCGATCCTCAACTTGCCACCGAACTCGACGCACCCATCTCCGGGCATCTGGCGATTGCGGTGCGAGGTCGGCCGGCGAAGGGGGTGTCTGCCCAGTTTTTCTGGGCCGGCGAAGACGGCCGTTTCACGGCGACACGATCGACGCAACGAACGTTCCAGGACTCGACGAGGGTAAACACGTACCTGTTTGGAATTGAGCCGGGCGTGCCGATCACGAAACTGAGGTTCGATCCCTTTAACAATTCGGGGGAGCTGGAAATCGAGTCAATCACCATCTATCGCCTGGCTCAATAGTTGCGAGATCTCCGTTGAGATCAGATGGCTCACTTACCGTAGCCCACCGGCATAACCAACACCTGGTCATTCGCATGGAAGAATAAGGATCATGAATGCACGCGTCCTAGAGTCCATTGAAATGGGGAGTGTCGAACGGGAGCACTCGTCCAACCGATACGCCGGCTCTGTGGCATTCCTGATGATGTGCCTGGTGGTTTCAGCACCTTTCTGCGGATGCCGCAACGAAACGGCCGGCCGATCTGACGGCAGTAGCGCCAAGCAGAACGAGCGGCCGCGCATCGCACTCGTTATGAAGTCATTGGCGAACGAGTTCTTTTCCACGATGGAAGCTGGGGCAAAACAGCACGAGGCGGCGCACCGGGACGTATATGAACTCCTGGCAAATGGGATTAAGGACGAACGTGATTTGAGCCGACAAGTGGCTCTGGTTGAAGAGATGATCGCTCAACAGGTCGACGCGATTGTTATCGCACCGGCCGACTCCAAGGCGCTCGTTCCCGTCCTCAAGCGGGCGGCGGCCGAGGGGATTGTCGTGGTCAATATCGACAACAAACTGGATGACGGCGTGTTAAAGGAAGCGGGAGTAGACATTCCTTTTGTAGGGCCCGACAATCGCGCCGGGGCCAGGAAGGTCGGCGAGTACGTCGCCGGGCAACTCAAGAAAGGTGATGAAGTTGCCATACTCGAGGGCATTCGAACCTCGTTTAACGGCCAGCAGCGACGGCTTGGATTCGAGGATGCAATGCAAGCAGCCGGAATGAAGATCGTCGATTCTCAATCGGCCCAGTGGGAGCTGAACCAGGCAAACACGATTACGGCCGCGATGTTGACGCAGCACGAAAACCTGAAGGCGATTTTGGCGAGTAACGACAGCATGGCACTGGGTGCCATGGCCGCGGTGAAAGCTGCCGGAAGACTCGACCAGATTAAGGTCGTCGGTTTCGACAATATTTCAGCGGTACAGCAGGCCATTCGGGCTCACATGATCGATGCCACCGCCGACCAGCATGCCGATCAATTGGCTGTCTTTGGTATTGAATATGCTTTGCGATTATTGTCTGAACCCGATCAAGAAACAGAAGATCGGGAGACACCCGTCGACCTGATCACGGCGGAGGATTTGAAGTGAGTCGCGTCTTGGATGCGCCCGACGTGTTGCAGTTGAGCGGCATATCGAAGAAATACGCGGTGCCGGTGCTGGTCGACGTTGACTTGGAAATTGCAGCGGGCGAAATTCACGCCTTGATCGGCGCGAACGGTGCGGGGAAAAGCACACTATGCAAGATCGTTTCCGGACTTGTCCCTCCGTCAAAGGGCCGCATGATTCTGCTAGGCCAAGAACACTCGCCAAGAGGCAAGAGCCAGGCCGAGCGAGCCGGGGTTCAGCTGGTCCAGCAGGAACTGAATCTGATCCCAACGCTGTCGATCGCCGAAAACCTGTTCTTGTCTGATTTGCCCAGCCGGTTCGGCTACGTCCGGTTTTCGAGACTTCGAAGGCGAGCTACCGAGGCGTTGGCCGTCGTTGGTTTGCAGCACGTCGATCCCAGGATCCCGGTCTCCGAACTGGGCGTCGGCCAACAGCAACTCGTCGAGATCGCGAAAGTGCTGCGACACCGGTGCCGGCTGCTGATACTGGATGAGCCGACGGCTGCGCTCACTTCAAGCGAGATTGATCGACTATTCGAACAGCTTCGGCAATTGAGGAAGGAACGCATCGCGATCATCTATGTCAGCCACCGGCTCGAAGAAATTCAAGCATTGGCCGATCGTGTGACCGTGTTGCGGGACGGGAAGTTGATCACAACAGAGACGGTCGCCAAATTGTCGTCGGACGAGATGATTGCGGCGATGACGGGAGAAGATGGCGGGCGGACCGAGGCGTTTCGGAGTTACTGTTCGAACGAAGTGGCACTTCGAGTGTCCGATTTTACCCGCGGCACGTCCGTACGTTCGATCAGCTTTGTCGTGAAACGGGGAGAGCGACTCGGCGTCGCCGGGTTAGTCGGATCAGGTCGCACGGAGCTCTTGCGAGCCATGTTCGGTGCGGATCGCGTCGAGAGTGGCGTGTTGGAGTTCGCCGACGGTCGAAAGTGTTCCTTTCGCCATCCATGGGAGGCCGTCGACGCAGGAGTGGGCCTTGTGACGGAAAATCGAAAGGAAGACGGCCTGCTGCTGTCGCAGTCGGTTCTGACCAATGCGTCTCTCAATTCGCTTCCTGAATTTGCCGGTCCTCTGAGCCTTGTGCACGAGACTCGGCAACGGGACGTGGTGCGGCGCTCATGCCTCGACCTGGGTATCCGCTGCCGCGGTCTCGACCAGCCGGCGGCGCAACTGAGCGGGGGTAACCAGCAGAAGACGGTCGTTGCCCGGTGGTTGATCAAGGATGTCGACATCCTGTTGTTGGACGAGCCAACGCGGGGCATTGATATCGGAGCGCGACGCCGCCTGTATCGTCTCTTTGAGGAACTGGCGGCGCGCGGCAAGAGCCTCGTGATTGTCTCGAGTGATGTTGACGAGCTGATGGATGTGTGCGACCGCGTGATCGTGATCTCTGCCGGCCGGCTGGTTGCCGATATGCCGCGCGGCAGTTGGACACGCGAACGAATTCTGGCCGCCGGGTTTGACGGCTATCGGTCGTTGCGCTGAACGCGTAGAGAGAGAAATGAGATTCGATGTGCAGCGAAGAGAAATCGAACGGCAAGATGCAACGGGCATCGGCACTCCGTAAAGTTGTCGGGCAGTACGCGGGACTGCTAAGCGTGTTGCTGCTGATGCTGGCCGTGTTTAGTGGGCTGAGTGAGCGATTCCTGAATGTGCGCACCCTGACCTCAATTGCTAACCAGGTACCCGACCTGACCGTTGTCGCCGTCGGTATGACGCTCGTACTCATCACGGCCGGCATTGATTTGTCGGTCGGCTCCGTGCTGGCGCTCTGTTCGGCCGTCTTGGGGGTGGCGATGGTGGACTGGCACTGGCCCCTGTATGCCGCCATCGGCCCCTGCCTGGCGGCCGGAGCGATCTGCGGGCTATTCAACGGAGTGGTGAGCGTGGGCGCTTCGATCCCATCCTTCATTGTCTCGCTCGGCATGTTGGAAATCGCGCGAGGGGCGGCTTACCTGGTGTGTAATTCTCAGACCAAATACATCGGGCCGGCCGTTGAAGGGATCGCCCGCCCCTTTGGTTCGTGGCATCTCTCGGCCGCTTTTCTGATCGCCGTTCTTGTCGTCGTGGTCGCGCAACTGGTCCTGTCCCGTACCGTGTTCGGACGATACTGCGTCGCGATCGGCACGAATGAAACGGCCGTTCGAATGAGCGGAATCGGCACGCGATGGACGAGAATCGCGGTGTTCGTGACGTGTGGCACGCTGTGCGGACTCGGTGGTTGGATGCAAACCGCTCGGCTGGCGTCGGCCGATCCAAACGCCGCGGTCGGGCTCGAATTGTCGGCGATCGCGGCGGCGGTGATCGGCGGCACCAGCCTGATGGGGGGACGAGGTTCGGTGGTCGGTACGTTTTTCGGAGTACTAATCATCGCCGTCCTGCAGACCGGACTGGCCCAGGTCGGAGCTTCGGAGCCCGTGAAACGACTGATTACCGGTTTCGTGATCGTGAGCGCCGTACTGCTCGACGCGTGGCGTAATCAGTTCCATGAGCAATTCCCTCGGCTTGTTCGTCGATTACGGCCGCGTCGCGCTGAGCAGCCGTAACAAGAAGGGGGTAAAGGGGTCAGGAGTCAATTGCCGGAACGGCCCGTAGGGTGCTTCGCAC
>CAYNDU010000371.1:0-6233 GCA_964395615.1 uncultured Pirellulaceae bacterium
TTATCTATCTTGCTCAATCAACCGGCGAAAATGTACCTGTCCCCGTTTCTTCTCCGGGACGAGTTGCAGGCAGTCGGCGACGACGTAGCCGTCGGTATTCGCATTGGAGATTTCGACTATTGCCCGTTCGCCGGCCTGCAGTTCAAATGTCCCGAGCGACGCGAACAGCTCCTTTCCGGCCGGACGCTTGCGCTGATCAACATAGACTACCTTGGACGAGTGCGCCGTTTTGATCGAAACCGCCACCCGGGATGCCCGGTTCTCGAAAGCGGCGTAGGCCAGCCGAAACTCATAGTGTCCAGACTTGGGCACTTTAGCGCGGAAGCGCAGCGTCTTGTGCCCCTTACCCGTGTTGCCGTCGTGCAGATAACCTTCGCCCACATACCGGCCGGACCACGTCGAGTGGTTCCAATCGCCCAGGCGCTGGGCGTCCGTGTCGTCCACGACGATCCCTTCCAGCCCAGCGGGATCCACGCCTTGTGACAATGACTCGTCATCGCCCCAGGGGAGCCATGGGCCTTTGTCCGGCAAACGCATGTTGGCATGAGCCCGGCGGGCGACGTCGACCAATCTTTTGGGCTCTCGGTAAACGCGGATCTCGCAGACGGCGGCCGTTTCTTCTTCGACGATGCGCAGGGCATCGGCTTTCACCGGTTCGACCAGTCCCAGCACATGACGTCGATGGTGATTCCGATCCACGTCCACGATTTGCTTCCAGTCGCCGTTGCAACGTGCCCGGACGGCGAAGTGGTATGGGGCCATGTCCGCCGTCTGAAACGTCACGTGAATCATGTTGAATGTGACCGGCGCGGGCCAACTGATTTGAACCCAATGCGGCTCGGACGCGTCGGGGTCGGGCCCCCAGGCGTTCGTTGTCTCCTGAAACCGCTCGCCAACGGCCCGCGCGAAGCCGTTGATGACATTCGCCGCTACCATTCGTTCGCCGCTGGTATGAGTGTGCTGGCTGGACGCCGTGGCGGTCGCCTGCCGCGCCATATCGCGCGGGTCGTCCGCTCGGAGTTGCAGCACGGGGGCACCCTCTTTGAGCAACTGTTGTTGCAGGGCGGCCATGTGGTGCTCATAGACACCCCTTGGCGTTGTGTCGTGGTGCACACAGAATGCCGCTCCCGTGCCCGCGGCGTGCCCCAGCGTGGAACAGGTGAGCATCACTCGCGTATCCGACAGTCCCAGGTGACTGGCCGAGATATTACGGCCCGCCATCAACAGGTTGTCGACGTTTTTTGAGTAGAGAGAGCGAAACGGAATCGTGAAGGGAACGCCCTTGTAGTGGTGATCGGCGTGATCATGGTGCCGGCCCGTGGGACCCTGGTGGAAGAAGCCTTCAGAATAGTGATCGTCGACGCTCCAGGCGCCGAATGCCACCCGGTCGGGGAACAGTGTTTGGTGAGCGATATCGTTTTGGGTCAGCACGTAATCGCCCATCAGCCGCCGATTCTCCCGCTTGCCGGCCACATAACCGACCCACACCAGCTCGTAAGTACTCGCTCGCCCTTTGTCCCTGGGGCAGTGGTTTTTGGTATGATCCCACAAGCCGTAGATGAGGCGCAGCAAGTCGTCACGGATTTCTTCGGCGTCCGCATAAGTGTCGCGGAGCCCGCCCAGCTCAATGTTCCATTGGCCCTGAATCTCGATGCTCGTCGTCAGGACGGGATGCCGCTGAGGGCCAAAGCTGTCGCAGGACGGGGAGTGAAGAATCCAATCGGGGGCCTCAAACTTCCGAGGTTCGCCCATGTCGCGAGCAAAATACTTGAGTCCATTGCCCATTGTGTGTTTACTCGGTTCGTCCGGCGCCCAAGGTTCGTTGTACATCGACTTGGGCTCTCTGCCGTGACGATATGCGGCACCCGCCGCGACGCCAATCACACTGTCGCCGGTGCAATCCAGAAACACGCGTCCTGGAAAACGCATTCGGCGGCCCGACCGTACGTCCACCGCATCGACGGCCCGAATCCGCCGACCGCCCCCTTCGTGCATCTGCACGCCCGTGGCATGGGTATTCAGATGCAACTCGAGATTCGGCTCCAGCCGTACCAATCGCAGCAGGCGATTCGAGTACAGCCGCCCTTCCTTCACTCGCTGGTTGCCGCTGGTGCGATACTCCTCCATGATCCCCGTTTCCCGCGGATCGAGCGGATACTTGGCCCGAAACACACCCGACCAGGCGCCGACCGGCGGCACCAGAATCTCGCGGCTGGCATTCCCGCCCAGTACGGGCCGGTTCTGAATCAGCACGGTTCGGCACCCGTTTCGGGCCGCAGCTACGGCAGCTGTCGAGCCGGCCAGACCGCCACCCACCACCACCACGTCCGCCTCCGGCATCCCTTCCACCCGGCGGCTCACTCCGCCGTGCTGTTCGCGCAATTTGCCGATCGCTGCCACGTCGCAGGGCGGCGTCCAGTCCAATTGATCGGTCAAAACCACGACATCGCAGCGCCCATAATATCCGGTCAGGTCGTGGAGCCGAACTTCTGTCTTCTTGTCGAGCGCATGGATTCCCCCGTCTTCCCACTGCCAGCCGTCCGCTCCAGCCGCACCAAATTCTTCGCCCGCAGCCTTGCCGTCCAGCAGCACTTGAAACTTGCCCGGATGAAACTCGGGGACCCAATCTTTCGTTCGCACCCACACTCGGTAGCGTCCCGCCCTGGGCAGCTCAACCGACGCTACAGCGTCGGCCACCGGTATCCCTAACCCGATGGCCATCAAATAGGGCGATCCCATCTGATCGATGAACTGAGGGTCGTTTGTCCAACCCCTCGGTTGGTCGAACTGTTCCGCCTCCAGCCAAATGACCTCGGCATGCGCGTCCAGGCCAACCAGCGCCACAAAGCCTGCGAACAATACCCATGAAACGAAGCACCGCATATTTCGGCCCATCATAAATCGACACTTACCGAAGAATGACAGAAACATGATAGACAGAAACATCATTCTGCATTTCATTCTTCTGTCATTCCACATCAAAATGACGCCTCCTCAATATTCGCCTCCCACGAGCAATCGATACAACCCTTGACACTCTGATATGCGGGGCATTTTTCGGCGTGCGTCTCCAGTGCCCGATTTACCTTCAGACGCGTCCCGCAACTAGGCGCCGAATTGGATCGCGTACAGATCGGCGTCTTTCAACTCGATTCGCAAGCGTATGGCCTGACCGGCCAGGTGGCTGACATCGGCTCCGCTTTTCCAGCTGACGACGCGCTCCGTTGCATCTCCGAAGTGCACGGAGCTATCGGCCAACGCGTGCCCCTCAACGGGCTTTCCGCCGGCGTCCTGAACCTCGACGCGGATGCCGCCCGCGGCCGAGGTGCCAAAGTTCATCTTCAGCCGGCTACCCTCGAAGACCAGGGGTCTGGTTAGCAGTTCTCCACCTTTCATCGGCGCGCGGATGGAAACAAACCCGTCGAGCCTCAACGTGTAGCGTCGCAGCGTGGTGCCCGGCTCGCGCCACTTGCCCTCAGAAGCGTACAGCGATAATTCCGGTGGAGCACCGGGCAGCGACGAGCGGGTCTGAACCACGTGCCAGGCCGTGTACTGCTGGCCGTAAAGCCAGCTGCCCGGTCGTTCGATGCCGGGGCGCAAGAACGCCTCGTTCCAACGCTTGAACTGTACGCCGTTGCGGCTGGCCATCAGCACGGTCTCGGTAATGGCCGTACCGTAGCGCCGATTCGCCGACGCTCGCAGTTCACGATCCGCACGGTCGGGCAAGGCCCGCATCGACTCAGACCAGCCGCGATCGATGTAGCGAGTCGGGAGGCCAATCAAGATGTGCGGAGCCCGATAGTAGGGCTTTACCTGGTTGGTGTAGAGTTGCTCAGGCGGCGAGTCCACGTAGGTCAGATCCGCCTCGTCGCTCCAATGGACAAAGTCCTCGGACGTGGCCGTGCGTATGGCCCGGTAGCCAGCCGGTTTCCATTCGGACTTGGTGGTTGCGCCGGCGGTAAAGATGCGCCAGTACGCCCGATAGCGGCCCAATGCGGCATCCCAAAACGCCAGGTTCTGCGAATCGAATGCGCCGTTCGTAATCATCGGCTTGTCACCCAGAGGCAACCAGTGGATGGCATCCGCCGATTTGTAAGCGAACAGACCGCCGGCCGACTTGAGTCCACCGACGGCCTTGTAACGGGCGTCCGGGGCACAGTTGAGGTTGGTGTCCCGAAAGGGCGTAAAGTTGTGAGTGCCCCGTGCTTCGGGCATATTCAGGATGATATTGTTCTTCTTCGAGCCGTTGAACTCGACAATACCCAACTCCGGCCGCTCCCAATGGATACCGTCTCGGCTCTCGGCGTAACAGGTGAACGCCGGGTGCCGACCTGTACTCATTTTCCCCTGGGACACATCGATCTGCAGCCCGCGATAGTAGAGCCGGTAGAGATGGCCGTCTTGAAACACCGTATGGTATCCCGAACCGCTTCCCTCCCACGGAACGTCATGGACAATGGTCACTTCCCTCGGCACGGGATGATGCAATCGGAATGATGCCCCGCCTGTGAGACGGTCGACCAGGTAGTCGTCCACAAAGAGCTCACGCCTCGAACCGATTTCCGCGGCCGGCGCGGGAGCATAACCGCGAGCCCATCCGCAACGGGGCATGGAGCCAGCGACCGCGGTGGTCACTCCCAGGGCGGTCACATCTTTAAGCCAGTCGCGCCGCGTTGATTGATGCTGGTTCATCGCTACCAGACTCTCCTGCTCACGCCAGGGTCCAGGGACTGCGCATCTCTCGAGTCAGCATCCGATTCGCTTCGTCGTCGTGCGGGAAGACCTCGCGTTCCGGATCCCATTTTACTTTGCGACCCAACTCTATTGAGATGTTAGCCAGATGACACACCGTGGACACACGGTGGCCGATATCGACCGGGAAGTAGGGGTCTTTTCGACTCTTAACGCAATCCAGAAAATCTCGATGCTCACCTTTGGGGTTCGTATACAAGCGCACTTCGTCGGGCCCGATTTTCGAGTTGAGGATTTCCGGCGAACTGGCCTGCACTTTTCCGCGCCACTCTCGGTTTCCCACCCATCCATCCGTGCCGATGAACTTGATACTCGGGTTGCCCGGCTGGCACGTCATGACGACGCCGTTGGCATAGGTGTAGGTGACGTCATAGTCCTTGACCGTGTTGAACAGGCCACCTTCCCAAAAAGTCCCCCGGCCGTCAATTTCCACTGGTCCGGTGCGTTCGGTGTCATTGGCCCACTGGGCGGTATCGAACAAGTGTGTGCCCCAGTCGCAGATGATGCCCCCGGAATAGTCCCAGATCCAGCGAAAGTTGAAATGCACGCGATCCTTGGTATAGGGAGCAAAGGGAGCCGGGCCGAGCCACATGTCGTAGTCCAGCTCGGCCGGTACGGGCTGCGGTGTCGCATCGCCGGGTCGAGGCGGTTGCTTGGGCAGGATGACCTCAATGCGCTGAAGCTTTCCGATGCGTCCGTTGCGCACCAACTCGGCCATGCGGTGGTACATCGATAGCGAGCGGTCTTCCGTGCTGGTCTGGAAAACCTTCTTGTATTGGCGCACCGTTCTCACCAGGATCTGTCCCTGCTCGACCGTCAACGTCGGCTTTTCGCATTGGACATCCTTACCGGCACGGATGGCCAGCACGCTCAAAAGCACATGCCAATGATCGGGCGTGGAAATCATGACAGCATCAATGTCGGGCCGCGCCAGGATCTCGCGAAAGTCCTTGGTGGTGGCGCAGTCAGTGTTGCCGTATTTTTCGTGGACCTGTTTCTGAGCGGCAACCATGTGATTGCTGTCCACGTCGCACACGGCCACGACTTGCGCATCCGGCTGCTGGAGGTACATGCTCAAGTTTCTGTGCGTTCCGTGTGATCCGGTGCCGATGAAACCGATCGTGATTTTGTTACTGGGCGCCACAGAGCCGCTCATGCCCAGAACCGATGACGGAACAAAATAAGGTGCCGCCGCGAGCAGACCGGCCGCCGAGCCGGTGCGATGCAAGAACCGGCGCCGATTGACACGTTCGATCATGTTCATCATCTCCCTGCATGCGAGGTCTCCCAGGCCACTCGTCCCACGCATTAGACCCCGCTCGTGCTTCGACAGCAAGCGGCAACGCTGGGAAAGAAACGGGGACAGGTACATTTTATGGGGCGGGCTGGGCGGTTTGGGATGCGAGCAATCGGCGCGACAACTGTATGTGACTTTTTTGTCTCGGGCGTGAGGGGTTAGAGGCGGCAATGGTGATTCCGCT
>CAYNDU010000372.1:0-6208 GCA_964395615.1 uncultured Pirellulaceae bacterium
GTTCACGTCGAACACGACGATCTTCGCGCGACCCAGATGCGATTGCGTTTGCGCGAGGTTACCTGGAATTTACTCAATGATCTCGCCCAGAGTGATGGCCAACACGGCCGGAACAGCTCGATCGCTCGTGCGGCGAACATCGATGGAGCTGATCTCGATCTCCGGACGGGGGTTGGCTGCCTGCATACTGTAGAGCACGGCCTGGCTGCCGTTGAGGGCCGGCAGACGTTGGTGCCAGGCAACTCGGGCACCGGAAAGCGATTTGGGTTCTTCTTGAATCCAGTGTTCGATATTCGTTTCAAGCGTGACCGGTATTTCGCGAGTCTGTCCGTCGCGGTAATGGAGCAGATACTTCATCACCACCGGCAATTGGAATGGCCGGCGCGCGTCGTTCATCTGGCTCCGCTCGCGATCGGTCACCGGCCCCGACACGTGGGCCGTGTGCAGCAGATAGATCATATCGGCTTTCTGTCCAACCGGGATTCCCGTAACGCTGGAATCCAACGCGCGCACGGCGGTGGGATTCCACCTGCGTGACGTGCCACCCAGGATCACCACGTCGGGAGTCGGAGCGGTCGCGTAGTCGGTCACGTGAAAGGGGATCTCGTTCAACGTCGAGCGACCGCGCGGAAGCAGGGCCAGATCCGCGCCCCCGGGCTCGCCAAACCAGGCGTTTTCTCCGCGTTTCTTGTCGAGAAATGCATTGCCATACTCTTGCAGCAACACGGGTTGGAATCGAACGTTGACGCCCGGCACGGCGATGCGAGACGCCGTTCGGAAGCCGATGCCCATGTTGCCGAGAATCGTGCCGAGTAGCCGAGTCTTTCGCGCGTCGTTGGCCGACTTTGGTTCGTTCTCCATGAACTTGATCTGGTTCAGGAGATACCCGCCGCTGCGGCGGGGAAAGGCGACCAGGCCTCCCGCGCTGTCGATCGAGACGGCGTCGACCGGTTCCGCGGGACGTAAGAGACTCACAAAATTGACGCCCGCCAGCCGAATCTCGCCGCCCTCGCCGTTCAGCCGGCCCTTGAGAGCCCAACGTCGTGGATGGAGTGTTATCGATTCTCTCACATCGACAGGTTCCGGCAGTCGAAGCGTGACGATTTGTGTCACCGGCGGCAACGTCATGTGGATAGGACTCCCGGCGTCACCGTCAATGATCACATCCAATTCGGTAAATGTACCGTACGTGTCGAGGCTGCCGACGACGATCGACTCCAGGCGATCCGGCTGATGGAGTTTGAACACGAGATCCTCGGTCCGTCCGTCTTCACCGATCCAGAATTGCCGGGTGTAACGCCAGGAATCATCGGCCATGAGACCGTTCACCAGGTTGTAAGGATCGTGATCATCGCGAGTCGGTTTGTAGATGAAGGAGTCCAACGGAGCGCCGGGTGGGCAGGTGAACGGCGCGAAGTCCTTCCCAGCGTCAATTACGGTGCTGAAGGTGTTGGGACTTACCCAGTAGGTGCTGTGCATGATCTGCTCGGGGCTCAGCATGGCCACGTCTGCGTCAGACAATGTCGCGGCAAGTGGATGTTCATTGTGACTCAAGGTCACCTTTTCCAGTCGAAACGGCCGGAGTTGGTAGGTGCCGCCGACCAGTCGGTTGAAGGCCGTCAGCCCCTCTCGTGTGACTCCAACAAGCATGACCCATCCACCGGCATCCTGAAAACGTTCGACAGAATCACTCAGAGATCGAAGAGCAGCCAGGTTTTCCGGTGTCGCATCCAGGACGAACGCTCGATATCTGTTCGCGTCGAGCGCATCAGCCAGAGTCTCAACCGACTCGAACAACACTCCGGTCGCGTTGACCCGCTCGCTCAGCAGCGTATTTCCCGGTGCGTAAACGGAGGTCACGCCGTCGGCGGGTCGGTACGTGCCGTAGACTTCCAGCAGGTTGCGTAACAGGATATTGGCTGCCGGATCGACATTCAGCTTGGCGCCGACGCGCAACTGGCAGAGAACCATGACTCCCTTGCCACATGGAACCTCCAGAAGGGGACTCAGCTCCAATGACGAGCCTGCCACGGCCATGACCCGAGCGCCCTGACTCGGCTTCTGGTACGCTTCCCGGTAGGTCGGATGGTCACCTTCCCAGTCGATCAGATCCTCGGCACCCATATCCCGAAACACTGGTGTTCCCAATGCGGAAGGGTGGGCATATCCGCCGAATCGAGTCGTCGGTCTGATCGGAGCCGGCAGGGCGGCTCCGGAGGCCGGTGTCGCCTGCTCCAGACAGATCACTCGCCCACCTCGTACGGCAAAGGCAAGAAGCTGCGGTCCGAACGCCTCCTCGGCAGACAGCCGATCCGGACCAACCAGCAGCATGCCTTGACGATCGGCCAGCTCGTCGAGCGACCGGATCGACTGCACGATGAGACCGGCTGTTCGCAGATAGTCTGCCAGATCGTTCCGACGTTCATAGACGAAGAGCGGCCCCGCAGCCTTGATTGGGCGGCCGGTCGGCAATATCGGCACTTCCCATCGATCGTCGAATTTGCCCACTTCGCCCTGAGCAAGGTGGATCTGCAACGTTCCAGGTGTCCGAGCGGCCACCTTTGGGGCTTCGATCGTAAGCGTCACTTCCCGGCCGAACCCCGGCTTGATCCGCATTTGATCAGACCCTTGTGCAACTGTCTGGTTGCCGATTTGGTAGGACCAGCCTAGCGTCACCGGCTGGTCGCTGAGCGTATCGTTCATGACCTTGAACAGCAATTCGTTGGCGCGGCCCGAAAAAAGCCGATGGGTCTGCTTGCGAGCGATGACACAAAGGTCCGAAAAGACCATTTGCGCGTCGTCAAACTCGGAGAGGTTATCCCACGGAAAAAACGCGCTGACACCCGCCCAACGGTAGCCCCCGTACAGCATACGCAGGTACTTGGCTTTCGCCTCGCGAGCGTGCTGCTTGGACCGTGAAGCGGCACTGCCGGCTACCAGCGTCCCGTAGCCCACGTGGTTGGCAAAACTGCACTCGCCGACCTGCCATGGTTTCGAGCGGTCCCATGGCCATCGTTCGATCTTCGTCGCATAGTGGTCGATGGAATAGGCGTTCTCCGGGTACCAATCCAAGGACGCCGTGGGATAATGGGGCGCGTTGATCTCCAGCCTGCCCGACAGATCGCCGCCTCCACCGACCGTAAACGGCCGAGTCGAGTCGAAGGCTCGACCCGCCTCGATCACCTGATTCATTTCATCTTCGATCAGGCCCAGGTCACTGCCGTAGATGTTCATTCCGTTGATGTAGACCAGCTCGTTTTCGGCCTGATAGAGAAATATACTCGGGTGGTTGCGGTAAGCGCGAGCCACCTGCGCCATGTGTTCGCGAAAATTCTCCCAGACGATCTTGTTCGGCGCCACCTTTCGTTCATTGCCGCTGCCTGTTCGGTCAAGCAGCCGGTAGCTAATGAACATCCCATCAATCATCGTGCAAAGCCGTCCCGGTACACCGTTCCGGTCGTAGAAGTCCAGTCGATCCTCTCGTGTCTTCAGCACTTGCGTGATCTTGCGGCCGTAACTGAACCGCATGAACCGACTCCCTTCCGACCGCCAGGCCTCGACCCAGTCTTCGGGACGCTTGATGTCCGACCGGGCGACGTCCACCCAGTTCCACAAATTGCGCCGCACACCATTGATAAGTAATCCCGTCCCTTCGATTGTGATCTCGCGGAACCCGAACGTCTGCTCGTGAACGTCCAATATTCGATCATTCTGCTTCACGATCATCCGCAACCTGTACAGATCGGGGTCGGGCTTCGGCCACCAGAGTTTTGGTTCTTTCCAGGACAAATCGCCGGAGACGATCTTCGCCTGCCGCCGTGCGTCGACAGTCGTATTCGGCAGGGGCCACGATGCTTCCACATTGCCCGTTCGGTCGTTGACCGCTTCCGCGAGGATCTGAACCGTTTGGGGAGCATCGGTGACATTACGTAACGTGTACTCCAGGTTCAATGCGTGCCGGCGAACCGAAGGCTTGACAAAGATGTCTGCCGTATACGTCGGCCCTGCGCAGACGAGCGTCACCGGATTGACGATTCCGTACTGGTATCCGTCACCGTCTCCTTTCGTCGACGGATACATCGGAGCGACCCATTTCGTCCACTTCTGGCGACTCAACGGACGATTCCTCGCCGCATGAATCGTACCGCCCCCCATGGCTTTCATGTCAAAGGCGTAGTAGGTGCCCTTTACGGCCACGGCCAGTTCGTTCGTTTCACCGGGGCGCACATATTTCGTGATGTCCAGGTCCCAGGGCACCCAGACTCCTTTGTGAGTCCCGGCCAGCCGACCATTAACGAAGACGCTGGCAATCCAGTTCGTTCCGGAGAAGTGCAACAAAAAGCTCCGGCCGGCCGACGCGCGCGGAATCCGGACTTTCGTGCGAAACATCAATCGGTGCCCGAAGACAAGCGGAGCTTTCTTCCAGGGATTACCGGGCACGTCGAATCCCATCCAGCGCAGCTTGCCCGCCGGCAGTTCTCTTATCGGTTCATACGTTCCCCGATCCATGTCGGGGTCGTCGAATCGGGCAACTTGCCACGGACCGGTGAGTTCAACTCGATTGCGCGCATCGCTTTCGTTGAACGGCAAGGTAAAGACGTTGTCGGCCGCCGCGCGGTCGGCTGGATCGTCGTAGGTCTGTCCGGGCTGAAACGGGCCGTCGGGCAGAAAATCGCCTTGCGCGAAGGCGAAGCAATCCAGGGCCATCAGCATCCGGCTCTTGCCATCGCTCACTCGCGGATACCGGATCTCCAGCACCGTGGACTCGTCCAACCGCACATTTCCCAGATCGGACCAGGACACTTCAGTAAAGAACCCCACTTCCATCAAGTTCGTTGTGGGCGCTTCGTGACTCACGTTGTGCCACGGGCCGTCGCCAAGGCGCCACTGGCAATCTGCCCTCGATCGGAACCAGCCCAGCCGGGCCCACAGTCGGTAGTCTCCCGGGCGATTGACCGGGACCGAGTATTTCAGCGTGACGCCGCCGGGCGGAACGATTCCTGCCACTTCATCCTTTCCGACCCCGCGAGACAACCACTGGCCACCCGACAGTAATTCAGGTTTTCCCATCGAAGTAACTTCCCACTGATCGGAGAAATTACTTGCCGAGTAACCTTCGGCCTCGATCCAGATCGTCTCGGCGTCCGGAGCCGATGCCGTGGCCAAACCTGCCAGGAAGGACCCGGCAAGCAGGCCTGCGACGAGCGTTGCCAACGAGACGGTTCGGCCGACGACGCAACGTCGAGTGAGCGGGCGGAACAATATCATTGAATCCTCCAGGTGGGCGGGGTCGAGTGGGCAGTGTTACAGGTGGGAAAAAGGGATGGCACGTGCACATCAGACGAGCCCGTGAGCCGGCCCGCCGGCTCCGAGGGTCGTGCGTGATAACCCGGCGCACGTGCCGTTCGTGGTATTACTACTATTCTTTGGAAGACGCTGTTGTGTCGATTCTCGTCAACTGACCGGCCGGGCCCCCGGCGACAATCGACCCGATCACGGGGTGGCAGGCCACGCAATAGACGTGACCGTCGAATATCTCCAAGTCCCGCTCGATTGTCATTGTATCAGGATCAATCACGCGCACGTGCCCGTCGTCGCATCCGATCACCAGTCGGCTTCCGTCCGGAGTCCACGAGACGGAAAGAGGAACGGCGTGGTCCAGCCTCACGAACCGCATCATACGACCAATGGTGGGCTGCCATAATCGTACGGTTCGATCTTCGCCGATGGACGCCATGACCGGCAGACCTTCCCCTCCAGCCGGACGCAGGGCCAACCCAAATACGCTCGCCGTGTGGTTCCGCAACGTGCGAACCAATTCGACATCCGAATCACCGATTCTCCACACACGCAAGCTCTGGTCAATACTCCCAGTCACGATCAGACGGACGTCCGGCAGGAACTGGCCGCACAGCAGACCGCGAGAGTGCCCTTCAATAACAACGGCGGTCGTCCTGTCGGAACCTGAACGCCCCGGCTGCCGCCCGGCGATGGACGCTGGATCGAATACGTGGCAGGTCTTGTCAAGCGAACAGCTCGCCAGCCGGGTCCCGGTCGCATTCCACGTCACTTGATAGGCTACATCGGCCTGTTTCAGATACTGACCAGCCTTTTTTCCTTGCGGCCAACGAAACAATTCGCACCCGCCGCTGCACGACGGCGTCCCGCCGGACGACGCACGTGTGTGTTCGTCAGCAGCGATGATGGT
>CAYNDU010000373.1:0-6192 GCA_964395615.1 uncultured Pirellulaceae bacterium
GATACGCAGCCTGGTGGGCGAGATCGCTCAGTTGTCCAAGAGTGACGTTGGTGCCGAGGAATACTACGCGGCCTTCATGCAACGGATCGTATCGGCTCTGGCGGCCGTGGGTGGCGCGATTTGGTTAGTCGACGAGAGTCGACGTCCGGAGCTCACGTACCAGATCAATTTGAGTGAGACCTTACTCAATCCGTCAGCGACAGACGCAGTTCGTCATACGCGTTTACTGGGCCAGGCGGTGCACGGTGGCGAACCGGTTCTGGTGCCTCCCTTATCGGGCGGTGAGGGCGAATCTTCAGGCGGGAATCCGACAGATTACTTGTTGGTTCTGGCGCCGCTGGTCAGCGACGGCGTGATCGAGGGGATTGTGGAGGTTTTTCAGCGGCCCGATTCGCAACCGGCCACTCAACGCGGCTATTTGCGATTCCTGGTCCAGATGTGCGAGCTGGCCGGCGAATGGCTCAAGAGCCGAAAACTGAGGCAGTTTAGCGACCGGCATTCACTTTGGGCCCAGGCCGACCAGTTTGCCCGGATGGTTCACGAGACCTTGGACGTGCGCGAGACGGCTTACACGATTGTCAATGAGGGGCGTCGACTGATCGGATCGGATCGCGTTTGTGTGGCGGTCAAGAAAGGACGCGCCTGTCGAGTCGAGTCGATCAGCGGCCAGGACACGATCGAGAACCGCTCGAACATCATACGTGCACTCGAGCACGTAGCGACTCGAGTGGTGGCGACGGGCGAGACGTTGTGGTACGAGGGAGTCAGTGACGACTTGCCGCCTCAAGTCGAAGAGGCGTTGGACACGTATGTCGACGAATCTTACGCCAAGAGCGTGATTGTCTTGCCGCTGCGCAAGCCGAGCGACCCGGACGCGGCAACGAGGGCCGGCGGCACGGCGGAACTGGTTGGCGAGGTGCATGTCGAGCGGGAGATTATTGGTGCGCTGATTGTCGAGCAGATTGAGACGGACCTGCCTCGCGAGATCCTGGAACCCCGAATCGACCTGGTTTACGAGCACGCGACGCGTGCCTTATCCAATGCGATCGACCATCACAGTGTCTTCCTTTTGCCGTTCTGGAAGGCGATTGGCAAGTCGTCCATTCTGGTGCAGGGAAAGAACCTGCCCAAAACGCTGATCGTCGGCAGCATCATCCTGGCGGTCATGCTCGCCCTGTTTCTGGTGCCGACGGATTTTGAGCTGCAGTCCGACGGAACTTTGCAGCCGTCAATCCGGCGGGAAGTATTTTTTGATACGGCCGGCACGATTGTCGACGTCATGGTCAAGGACGGCGATTTCGTGAAACAGGGGCAGCCGCTGGTGCAACTGGAGAACCACGAACTGGAGCAGGAGTGGCAGAAAGTCATTGGACAGTTGCGTGAGACGACCGAACGACTAGACAGCCTGCGCCGCACGAAGGCGGACGGCAAGTTGAATGCTGCCCAGGAGGCACAAATATCGAGCGAGTATTTGCAGTTGGTCGAACGTGAGAAGAACCTGCATAGCCAACAGGCACTGATCGAACTGAAACGACGGCAACTGACTGTGCGGAGTCCGATTGCGGGCGAAGTGCTGCTGCCCTGGGATGCCGACCAGTCACTCAAACACCGTCCGGTGATGCAGGGCCAGCGGGTGATGACGATCGCCGATCGCCAGGGCGACTGGGAATTGGAGTTGGCCATGCCCGAGCGTCGGATGGGGCACGTGGCTCTGGCACGCACCGAAAAGAAACCCGATCTAGGGGTCAGCTATATCCTGGCCACGGATCCGGAAACTCCGCGCTACGGCTCGATAAAAGAGGTCTATGGCACGACCCAGGTTCTGGGAGAGGAGGGACCGACGGTGAAGATCGTCGTCGACATTGACCCGAAGGATCTGTTCAAGCCGAGGCCCGGTTCGGCGGTAACGGCCAAAGTGAAATGCGGCCGTTGTTCTCTTGGCTACGGCTGGTTCCACGAGGCTTTCGAGTGGGTTCAGAAGCACATTTTCTTCTGATGCGGTGAGCCGTTCGGTGGGTAAGAGTAGTTTTTTGCACGATCAACAAACGCGGATCGGTCGACGCTCCTTAGCAAGTGTGGACCGGCGTGCGAGTGACCTGAATTCGGTTGGAGCGAAACGATGATGAAGTTATCGACGGCAGGCCTGGCGGCTATCGTCACACTGGTGACACTATCTCCTCCTGCGGGGTCGACGCAAACCGAAGCGGCCCAGCCGGCCGAAGAGGCTCGTTCGCAGGCAACCGCCGTCAAATTGAACATGTTTGTGATCACCCTGATTGACGATGTGCCGGTACCGGCTCGCGAGGCGGGTGTTCTTGTTTCCCTGGATGCCAAGGACAGCCAGGTGGTGAAGAAGGGAGACCCGCT
The DNA here is from genome assembly GCA_964395615.1 of uncultured Pirellulaceae bacterium. GTDB lineage: Bacteria > Planctomycetota > Planctomycetia > Pirellulales > Pirellulaceae > CAYNDU01. The sequence continues at coordinate 2,368 of CAYNDU010000373.1, forward strand.
CGGAAGAATTGACGACTCCGACGCGCAAATTCGACTCCTCATCGCCGAAAACGAAATGCGAGCCGCCGAGGCTCAGGCCGATAGCGATGCCGACCTTAAAGCCGCTCAGGCGACAATCGGCGTGGCCAAAGCTGAGTACGACAAGTCTCGGGAAATCAAGGAACGGGTCCCCAATGCGGTCAGTGAATTCGAGATGGCCCGTTTGAAGCTGACGCACGAACAGTCGGTCTATCGAAGTGCGAACGCGGAAGTTCAACATCGGGTGGATCAATTGACCAAGGAGATGCGCATCGCCCAGATTCAGGCCGTCAAAAACGAAATCGCGCGACGCCATGTCGAGTCGCCCATCGACGGCGTTGTCGTGAAACGGTATCGCAGCCCCGGCGAATGGGTCCAGGTCGGAGAACCCGTTTACCGAGTCGTGCGGATGGACCGGCTGCGTGTTGAAGGGATGTTGAAAGCGTCCGAGTTCATGCCCGAAGAGATTGTCGATCGGCCGGTTCTGATCGAGGTTCCGACGCCGCGAGGCGTGGAGAAAATCCAGTCCAAGATCGCGTTCGTCAACAACGTTGTCGATTCGAGCGGCGAGTTTCTGGTCTATGCCGAGTTTGATAATCCGCGGAAACCGAACGGGCGCTGGTTGGTGCGACCGGGTCTGGAGGCGACGGTCACGATTCTGCTCGAAGCCGATGCGTCGGCGCGTCGCACGGGCGACCGTAGACCATGATCTTCGTATCCTGCGCTCCGCTGCCGTGATGTACCGATGTGCCGCGAGCGACAGGATCGCGAGTTTTCCCTCGTTCATGTAATGGGTCGCAACACAAGCTAACCGAGTGAGACAAGAAGAAACGCATGGCAACGTTGGCCGACAGTTTGATTAGCAGCGCGTCGCGGCCCCTGACGCTGCGCATGCGGCCCGATCTGTCCGCTCGACAACAAAAGTACCATGGCGAGTCGTATTGGGTGGTGAAGGAGCCGGTGGGATTGAACTACTACCGGTTCCACGACGAAGAGTATGCCATACTCTGCATGCTCGACGGAACAACCAGCCTGGAGAATATCAAGGAGCAGTTTGAACGCGAATTCACGCCCCAAAAAATCACGTTTCAGGACCTGCAGCAGTTTGTTGGAATGTTGCACCGCAGCGGCTTAGTCATCGCCGACGCGGTCGGGCAGGGACACCAACTGCGGAAACGGCGCGACGAAAAGCGACGCAAGGAACTGCTCGGAAAACTCTCAAATGTGTTCGCCCTGCGGTGGCGTGGGATCGATCCCGAGCGGATTCTCAACCGGCTCTATCCCTTTACCGGCTGGTTCTTCAGTCGACCGGCGGTCATCTTCAATCTCCTGATGGGACTGACAGCCCTGCTGCTGATAACGGTGCAGTTCGAGACGTTTCAATCGCGTCTTCCGTCGTTCCACCAGTTCTTCGGGAACTGGGAGAACTGGTTGGTCATGTCGATCACGATGGCGATCGCCAAGGTCCTGCATGAATTCGGTCACGGGTTGTCGTGCAAACACTTCGGCGGCGAGTGCCATGAGATGGGCTTCATGCTGCTGGTATTCACGCCGGCACTCTACTGCAACGTTTCCGATTCCTGGATGTTGCCCAATAAATACCATCGTGCATTTATCGGCGCCGCCGGCATGTATGTGGAAATGGTGCTGGCCTCGCTGGCGACGTTTATCTGGTGGACGACCGATTCGACGACACTGATCAACCAGACCTGCCTGAGCTTGATGTTCATCTGCTCGGTCAGCACGCTCCTCTTCAACGGAAACCCCTTGTTGCGTTTTGATGGTTATTACATCTTGATGGACCTGATTGAGATTCCGAATCTGCGGCAGAAATCGACTGAGGTTCTCAAGCGGTTTCTGGTCGAAACGTGCCTGGGGATCGAGCAGCAGGAGAACCCGTTCCTGCCGCAGAGTAATCGGTTTCTGTTCGGGCTCTATACCGTCGCCGCCGTGTGCTACCGCTGGATCGTCGTTTTTTCGATCCTGCTGTTCTTGAACAAAGTCCTGGAACCGTATGGCCTGAAGATTATCGGCCGATTGGTGGGGGCGATTGGCCTGTTCGGTTTGATCGTTCAACCGGTTTGGCAACTTGGAAAGTTCTTCTATATGCCGGGAAGGATGCATAAGATGAAGCGACATCGCGTGGCTGCCTCGCTGGCCATCGTCGTCGGTGTGATCGGGGGCGTTCTGTTTCTCCCGCTACCGTTTCATGTCACGTGCTCGTTCGACGTCAAACCGCGGGACTCGGCGACCGTGTATGCCGAGGTGGCGGGTCGCATCGAGCAGATTCATGCGTGGCCCGGCGAAACCGTTCATGCTGGAGATCCCCTGGTCACGTTGCAGAATGCGGATCTGCAACTAGCCGTGGTCGATCTGAACGGTCAACTGCGAGAACTAGAGGCCCAGGTCAGGGTGCTTCGAAAGCAGCAACGATTCGACGCCAGCGCCGGCCTTCGTATCAATGAAATCCAAGAACAGTCGGCGGCCCTGCAACGAGTGCTCAAGGAAAAGACGGCGCAGTTTGACAAGCTGGTCATCCGGGCACCTATCGACGGTACGGTCCTGTCGGTTGCGGACAAGGCGGATCGCGGGTCGGTCGACGCGGGACAATTGCCGGGCTGGAACGGCGGATCGCTCGAGCTGCGCAACGTGGGCGCCCATTTGCAGCCGAGCGATCGAATCTGCCTGATCGGCGATCCCCGGAAACTGGTTGCAGAGGTCATTATCGACCAGGCCGATGTGGACCTGGTCGTGGCGGCCATGCTCCGTCGGTTGAAGAAAGGTCGGTCAGAAGGTGTTCCCACCGACATGATGCTCGATGCGTTACCTGGAAACGTCTATCACAGCGAAATCGAGAAGATTGCGCTTGCCGAATTGGCCGAGACTCCGTTGAGCCTGGCGACCCACGCCGGCGGCGACCTGAATTCGGTCGCTGATCGCCAGACCGGCGTACCAAAGCCGTTGAGCACGTCCTATCCGGCTGTGGCAGCCTTGCCCGATACTCGAGGCCCGGTGCAGCTCGGTATGCGAGGAAAGGCGAAACTGTACACCGGTTGGCAGCCATTGGGAAAGAGAGCCTACCGTTTCGTGACCCGAACGTTCCACTTTGAATTGTGATGACGGAGGTGAAAGCGAGTGGAGCCCTGTTTCTCCGCCCCAGGGCGGGAAGTAACTTGTACACGCGTTACTACAACCTCGTAGGACGCGCAGACCGTTCTATTTTTTGATGCTGAAATTGCAGCGAAAGGAGACATCGAATGGCGAAGTCAACAGAAAAACCAGAAGAACAAGTCGAAGCGCCGGAAGCTACCGAGGGTGCTCGGCAAGAACAGCAGCGACAACCGATTCAGTTGCAGGTGAAAGACGAGCATGCGATCGCCTGCTACGCGAACTTCTGCCGAGTGACCGGTTCGCCTGAAGAACTGATTATCGACTTCGGGCTGAATCCCCAGCCGGTCGGCGTGCCCAAGGATCCGATCGAGGTGAAGCAGCGCATTATCGTCAATTTCTTCACGGCCAAGAGGTTACTCGCCGCCCTGCAACTCTCCGTGCAGCGGCACGAGCAGGTCTTCGGCGTGTTGGAGACAGACATCCAAAAGCGGCTGCGACCGCAACTCCAGCAGCAACAAGCCCAGGCTCAGGCCCAGGCTCAGCAGCAGTCGGGTTGACGCTGATCTGCGAATTCGGACCGGCACACCGCCCGGTATCACGTTACCGGGCGGTGCTGCTCGTCGCTCTCCCGCCAACGAGTGGGCAAGCTGGGTAACGAGTTCGATCAGAAGAATGGCCTCTCACGGAGTCACAGAG
>CAYNDU010000374.1:0-6178 GCA_964395615.1 uncultured Pirellulaceae bacterium
CTCGTCATGGTACGAGCGCGCGAGTGTTCGATCGGGGTGCCTGGTGCGCTCCTCTCTTGTGGTGTGTGGTGCTTGCGTGTTGGCCCCGCCGCTGGTGTTGGCCGGTTACTCCTTCTTGCAGGACGACGGACTGGAAGCCTACCGCGGGAAGTCGCTCTGGATTCGCACGCTGATCTGCTCCGTTGTCTACGCCGTTTTGTGGGGAGTTTTTACCTGGGTGCCCGGTTACATGTTTAATCTCGAGACGTTGGAGTTGTTCCATCTGATCATTGTGATTCCACCCTTGGCATTCCTCGGAGGACTGGCCGCCTTCGCTGCCCTCGACTTGGATTTTGGCACCGCCTTGATGCACTATGGCCTGTACGTCCTTGTAACCATGGGGCTGGCCGTCATCGTTGGCCTCCCCTTGCTGGGGACGGCCGCCGCGTCACCGTAATTGCCGAAGGCCGGTGAAGCAGGTTAACCAACGCTATGGCATCGATCCGCGATATTCCGGAACTGAAAGCGCTCGACCGACAGCACCAGATGGTACGGATCCCCCAGGAGATCGACGTGCCATTGACCGGGCGCATTCGCAACCTGATCGACACGCCTGAATTTCGCCGCTTGGCTCACATCCGGCAACTCGGACTGGTGTCCCTGGTCTATCCGGCCGCCCACCACACACGATTCGAACATTCGCTGGGCGTTTATCGACTGGCATTACTCTATTTGAAACAGCTGGCGGGTGACGAACGATTTGCCGAGTCCGTGAGTCCGGCCGACGCCGAGCGGTTTATCGTGGCCGCATTGTTGCACGACCTGGGCCACTGGCCCTTCTGTCACCCGATCGAGGACATGCAGCTGCCGGGCGTGCCGCAACACGAGTTGTTTGCGAACAGCTTTCTGCTGGAAGGCGAAATCGCCGATCTCTTGAACGACGAATGGGGGCTGGCACCTCGCGAACTCGTATCCCTGTTGTCAGACAAGCCGCACGATTCCCGCGGTCGTCTGTTGGCGAGCATGTTGTCCGGCCCGATCGACGTCGACAAGATGGACTACTTGATGCGCGACAGCCTGCATGCGGGAGTACCGTACGGTCGCAACTTCGATCAGCAGCGACTGATTGGAAGCCTCTGCGTGAACGAGGAGGGGGACGGACTGGCGATCACGGCAAAAGGGCGAACCGCGGCGGAAATGATGGTGTTTGCCCGCTATGTCATGTTCAGCGAGGTCTACTGGCATCACGCCGTACGGTGTGCGACCGCGATGCTACAGAGGGCGTTCTACCTGGTCTATCAGGAGCTCGACCTCGACTTTTTGTTTCGCCAGGACGAGCAGGCCATGATTTCGGCCGTCCGATCGATTGCGGGAAAGGGACCGGCCGGTGAGTTGCTGGACGGCCTGTTCGGTCCGGTCCGCCGGCTCTACAAGCGATTCGCCCAGTTCAGCGCCATCGAAGATGCTGAGTCGTACGGCATGCTGGCCCGCCGCCCATACTCGTGGCTCGTTGTGTGCGCCGAGAATCTGGCCGAGGTGTTCAGCCGTGAATCGGGAGTGAAGATTGATCCCCACCACGTACTTCTCGATGCACCACCGGTTCAGTTGGAGGTGCAGTTTAACGTCGAGATTGGTTATGAGCGGTCGGGACTCTATCGAAAGCTGGGCGACGTTTCCCCGGTCGTACGGACGTTGGCCCGAGAGCAGTTCGAAGACTACGTCAAGAGAGTACGAGTGTTTGTCCACCCCGCCCTGAAAACACCATTGTCGCCGTTGGCCGATCGCACCGAGCTTATCGCCGAGGCAGTCGAGATGACTTGTTGATCAGTTTGTCCAGTCACCACTTGGACAAAAAACTGGTTTCCGCGAAGATAAAGATCGGAGGTAAAGGGGTCAGGAGTCAATTGTACGAAGCACCCTACGGGCCGTTCCGGCAATTGACTCCTGCCCCCTTTACTAACCTCTAACCCCTTGTCAACCGCGGCCAAGCCCGAGACCATTGGAAACCTGTCCATGTAAAGGAACCGAAAATGGCGAAGAAGACAATTGCCGACGTGGATGTAAAGGGCAAGAGAGTGATGATGCGCGTTGATTTTAACGTGCCGCTGGACGAGAATTGTCAAGTCACCGACGACACGCGCATTCGAAGGGCCCTCCCATCGATCAACAGTGTACTCGATCGGGGAGGAATTCTGGTGCTGATCAGTCATCTCGGGCGACCCAAAGGAGAACCGTCCGACGCACAGAAATTCAGTCTCCGCCCCGCAGCGGATCGACTGGGCGAGTTGATTCAACGCCCCGTTTCCTTCGCGACCGATACGATCGGCCCGGATGCGAGGCAAAAGGTGGGGGAAGCCAGTGGTGGCCAGGTGTTGGTGCTGGAGAATCTCCGTTTCCATCCCGGCGAAAAGAAGGGCGACGTGGATTTGGCTGAGCAACTGGCGGCGATGGCCGATATCTTCTGCAACGACGCATTTGGTACCTGTCATCGACAGGATGCGTCGATGGTAGCTCTTCCGCGCGCGATGGGAGATCGTCCGAAGGTCGTTGGCTTCCTGGTCGCCAAGGAAATCGAATACCTGACGGACACGATTGCCAACCCTCACCATCCGTTTGTCGCCATACTCGGCGGCGCCAAAGTGTCGGACAAAATCAAAGTTATCGAGAACCTGTTGAAGATCTGCGACAGAGTCCTGATCGGCGGGGCCATGGCCTACACGTTCTCGCTCGCGCAAGGCGGCAGCGTTGGGAATAGTCTGATCGAAGAGGACTGCGTGGACCTTGCGAAGCAACTGCTGCAAGCCGGCGGGGACAAGCTGGTCTTGCCAGTCGATACGCATTGCGGTGACAGTTTCTCGGCCGATTGTCAGAAACAAATCGTTGCAGCCGGCAAGATCCCGGACGGGTTCGAGGGGTTGGACATCGGACCGGAAACCGCAAAGAACTACGCTGAAATCGCTCGATCGGCCGGTACGATTGTCTGGAACGGCCCGATGGGCGTCTTTGAAATGCCACCCTTCGACGAAGGAACGAAGTCTGTCGCCGCCGCCATCGCCGAGAGTTCAGCGATTAGCATTATCGGCGGTGGTGACTCTGCCGCGGCCATCATGCAGTTCGGATTCGGCGAACAGGTCTCCCATGTGAGTACGGGCGGAGGAGCCAGCCTGGCGATGTTGGAAGGCAAGCAGTTTGTCAGCGTCGATTTGCTTGACAACGCATCGTAGGCCAGACGCGCGGCCGGTGATGGATGAGGGACGACACCTTGCGTGTTCGGGCGAACGTGGCCCGAATGCCCGGCCATAAGGCCACGTACCCGTCCGAGATGACTATTCCTTTACCGCCGCCTTGGCCGCCGGCTTTGCAGCCCCTTTGGGTTGGCCAATGGTGTACCGAATGGCGTTGACCAATGCCTCACGGGTCGACCGGGAATACTCGAAATCAAACCAGACGATCTTGCCGGCCGCGTCAATCACATAGGTTCGCGGCAGCCGGCGCCTTGCGACTTGCCCGAATGCCGCCCGGTCCCGGTCGATCAAGTGCGTGCCACCGGCGGCGAATGTACTACAGATCTCGCGGTAGTCGCCCGGGACGGGACCAACGTGAACCGTGATGAGTTGCACGGCCCGGTTTCTGAACGGGCCCAGGTGATTCTCTATTTCGGTAAACTCGTCGAGTGAGTAGAGGTCGTTCACGTTCCAGAACAGGACCACGGCGACTGCCTGATTTTCGTCAGCACGTAACGCGTGAGCTTTGCCCTCACTGTCGGGCAACGACAGGCCGGGCAATTCGTCTCCAATCTGCACCAGACACTCAGCCCGGTGCTCCTCGCTCAAAAAGACGACCGGCTTGAGCGCAGGTCGCGGATTCTCAACGGCCGGTTCCTCGGACGCCGCTTTCCTGGAGGATTTCATTGCCTCGGCTTGAACCCTCTTGTTGGCCAGGAACCGCTTGGCAGAATTGCTGAGCTTCGGCGCGGTCGATTCTTGAGCGGCGTCGGCCGCGGGATGGCAGAACGCAAACGGGCCTGCGGCCAGTCCGCTGAATACGATCAGCAGTCTCACCAGGCTGCCACGAGCGATTGCCCGGGGTTGGATTCTCGACGGGTCCGGGTCCGTTGATCGGTTGGAATGGAACATTTTCATCTGTCCGGTTCATCCTCAGGGTCCGCGATGACCGCTACACCAAGATCCTTCAACTGCCGCTGATCAACATGACCGGGAGCGCCGGTCATCAGGTCCGTGGCACGTTGAGTTTTGGGAAACGCCATACAGTCACGAATATTGTCCAGGCCGCCGAACAGCATCACGAACCGGTCGAGGCCCAGGGCGATCCCGCCGTGCGGTGGAGCGCCGTATTGAAGCGCATCCAACAGGAAACCGAACCGCTCACGGGCCGTCTGGTCGTCAATCCCCAGGAGGCGAAAGACCTGCTGTTGAGCCTGCGAGTCGTGAATACGAATCGTACCTCCACCTGCTTCGAATCCATTGATTACCAGGTCATACGCCTGAGCCCGGCAGCCACCGGGGTCGGATTCGAGTAACCCGAGGTCCTGCGGGCGTGGAGAAGTAAAAGGATGGTGCATCGCGTTCCATCGCTGTTCCTCTTCGTCGAGTTCAAACATCGGAAATTCGACGACCCAGGAAAAATGCATTGCCTTGGGGTCGTAGAGTTCCAATTCGGCACCCAGTCGTTTTCGGAGCCCGTTGAGCGACTTGCAAGTCACTTCCCATGTATCGGCAATCAGCAGCAGCAGGTCACCCGGCTCGGCCTCCAACAGGACGGCCAGCTCCTGTAGTTCTCCCTCGCCGAAATTCTTGGCTGTCGGCGCCCAGAGTGACCCGTCCTCCTCGACTCGGAACCAGACCAGCCCTTTCGCACCGTGGTCCTGCTTGACGTACTCCGTTAACTCGTCAATTCTCTTACGTGAGTACCGCGCGGCAGCCGCCGGCGCTCGGATACCTCGCACCTTGTTCCCCGCCTCTGCCGTCGACGAAAAAACGCGAAAACTGCACGTCTGTGCCCAATTCGTACAGTCGACCAGGTGCATATCAAACCGCAGGTCGGGCGCATCGTGACCGTACCGTTCCATCGCTTCGTCATACGTCATTCGAGGCAAAGGCGTCGGCACATCCAACCCGAGAATATCGTTGGCCATCCGGGCAACCAAACCGTCGATCATACCGATGACATCGTCGGCGTCCACAAACGACATCTCCAGATCGAGCTGCGTGAATTCGGGCTGCCGGTCGGCTCGCAAATCCTCGTCGCGAAAACAACGCGCAATTTGTACGTACCGGTCGTAGCCGGCCACCATGAGGATCTGCTTGTAGAGTTGAGGGGATTGGGGTAGCGCGTAGAACTTGCCGCTTTGTATTCGGCTTGGAACCAGGTAATCGCGTGCGCCCTCGGGAGTGCTACGACCCAGCACGGGCGTCTCGACATCAATGAAGTTGTGCTCGTCGAAGTAATCGCGCATGGTCTTGGTTATGCGGCTACGCAAGAACATCGTCTCTTGCATCGCGCGGCGGCGAAGGTCCAGAAAACGATAGCGGAGTCGCAGGTCTTCGCCGGGCAACTCCGCCTGGTCGGGAACGAAGGGCAGCGTCTGGCATTTATTCAGGATCTCGATTTCCTGAGCTCGCACTTCGATCGAGCCGGTCGAGAGCTTCGCATTGATCTTGCCGTCCGGCCGAGGCTTGACCAGGCCGGTCACCTTGATTACGTACTCGCTACGAAGTCGACCGGCCAGTTCGACGAGATCCGCGCCGAATTCCGGGCCTGCGACGACCTGCGTTTTTCCGTAGCGATCACGGATGTCGAGGAAAACGGCGCCGCCGTGGTCACGTGTGCTATCGACCCAGCCACATAACACGACTTGCTGGTCCGCCTGATCAGCGTCTAATTCGCCACACGTGTGGGTGCGTATCACCTATGCAATCCTTGTTGATTCGATGTTCGTAGGGCCTCTGCCAGTTTCCTGAGCGTTGAAGCCGCCTGGGAGTCCGTTCCACTCCGGCACCCCGACGGCGCTGTGCCCGTCGACCGAAGCGCTCCGATGGACGGCAACAGCGCGCGGCGCGCGAAGCTAGGATTCTAGACGGATCGCCACCAAAAGGAAAGGTTGCTTGCCGACCACCGACTGTCGAGGGTGCAGGAACGGGCTCGCGTAGCGGTTGGGCTGAGCAAGGTGTTCACTGGA
>CAYNDU010000375.1:0-6176 GCA_964395615.1 uncultured Pirellulaceae bacterium
CAGTGAACACCTTGCTCAGCCCAACCGCTACGCGAGCCCGTTCCTGCACCCCGGGCAGCTTCCTGTCGGATCGAAACCAGCCAACTTCGGACGGACGATAACCGGCCGGCTACAGATGTCTCCCAACGGCTTTCCCCGACGGCGACACTGGGGGATGCGTCCGGGCGACGGGTGACACGTCCCGCCTCCTGTTGGGATAATGCAACCGGTTCGAGCAGAGCGATGATTTCAATTACCTCGAGGATCCATGTCCGATCGGAGATCGCGATGATCAAACGAATGACCGTTCCCTGTTTGGCGATGTTCTTTAGCGTGGCATTCGTGCACGCAGGTGACGACGAGTTGGGAACGCACGGTTTCGTCAACTCGTCCGGTGTGAAGATTCACTACGTCAGTCGAGGGACGGGCCCGTTGCTGGTGATGCTGCACGGCTTCCCCGACTACTGGTACACGTGGCGGAAGCAGATGCCCGTTCTGGCGGAACGATTCCAGGTCGTGGCGATCGATTTGCGCGGTTACAACAAGAGCGATAAACCGGAAGGAGTCGACAACTACGCCATGCCGAAGCTGGTCGGCGACGTAAAGGCGGTCATCGATCATTTCGGCAAGGAACGGGCGGTAATCGTCGGCCACGATTGGGGAGGGGCCATTGCCTGGTCCTGCGCGATGGCACATCCTGAAATGGTCGAGCGACTGGTGATTCTGAACCTGCCGCATCTGAATGCCCTGCGCCGCGAGTTAGCCAACAACCCGGCCCAACGACGGGCATCGGACTACGCAAGACGATTTCAACAGCCGGACGCCGCTTCACAATTAACGGCGGAGGGCCTGGCATTCTGGGTCAAGGACGCGCGGGCTCGGGAGAAGTACCTTGCGGCATTCCGCCGCTCGTCGTTCGAGTCCATGTTGAACTATTACAAGGCCAACTATCCTCGAGCTCCCTATTTGCCGGCTCCTGAAACACCGAGAGTCCGATGTTCCGTGCTCATGATCCACGGACTCAAGGACACGGCGTTGCTGCCCGGTGCACTGAATGATACCTGGCGATGGCTGGACCGCGACCTCACCCTGGTGACCGTCCCCGATGCTGGACACTTCGTGCAGCAGGACTCCGAGGAATTCGTTACGAAGCAGATCATGAACTGGCTCACACGCTGATCCCTCAACTCTGCCCAGGATACACTCTGGCCGGCAACACCGGCACGTGGTTACTTGAGGTGGTCGATGATAAAGTCCTTTGCCGCCTGGATCGCTTCCTTGATCTTCTTAGGATCGGCACCGCCCAAGCCATGCTCGCCATTCTCGACGGCCCTCAGATCGAATGGCACACCGTGTTGCTTGAATTGAGCGGCCATCATCTCGGATTGTTCAAACGGAACATCGGTGTCCCGTGTGCCGTGAATCAAGAGCGTTGGAGGGTAGTCGGACGTGACGTTCCTTACTGGCTCGAACGGGGCAATTTTGTCCGATTCGGTCACCGGATCAAAACCGCTCACTTCCTTCGGCCACGACCCGGCCTGTCGACTATGAAGGTAGATCAAACCACCGTTCCCTTTCCTCCGACGCGAATCGGAGATGACCGTTCCGTCGGTCTGTTGTAATGCCTCTTTCATAGAGACCTTTCGACGGTTATGTCTCGGATGCGGACTCGGCTTGGAATACCAGTCACCCACCAGATCACCGTAGCCCCAGAATGACACCAGCGCTTTGGGTTTGGGAGTCACTCGATAACCGGTCACCAACGTGAGATAGCCGCCTGCCGAACCGCCGGCCACGACCATCCGGTCAGGATCCAGGTGAAACTGCCGAGCGCCGTCAGACGCCAGCCAGTGAAAGGCCGCTTCGACATCGCTGATGATCCCCGGTAACTTCGTTTCCGGCGCCAGTCGATAATCGAGCGATACCAGGGCATAGCCACGCTCTTGGGACAGCTTGCGAATATCACTCGCAATCGACTCGCGATGGCCCATGATCAATGCACCACCGTGAATCCAGACGATGACCGGGCGCACGATATCGTCGTTTGGTCGGTGGACATCGGCGAGGATCTTATGCCCATCGACCTGACGATAGCAAACCGTCGTCTTAACGATGTCGGTTTCCGCCCGAACGGGCTCACTTTGCAGCCGACCGATCAAGAACACGACCAGGGCCGTGCTTATCCACCGTGACATGTTTCGTTGTTGGTTCATTTGTCTGCTTTCGTTGACCCCTACGACACCACCCGACACATGGATGTCAGTCATCAACGTGCCGGACACCGGTTCCCAGCCCCGCACAGCCGGCGCGCTACGGCGCCATGATGCTGCGATCAATCTTTACTACTTGTACCACAGAAGTGCGGGGCGGCCAAACCGATGCGCGCGGGGACCGGGCCGAGCGAAGTCGGTACCGGTAGCGAGGAAAGTCCGGGCGAAACCGACAGGCCAATGAACGTCCGATGGGTACGAGACCCGACCCAGTGCGCGCGGACCGTTACCAACTCGTTACATTTGCCGGGCCGACTCAGCAGTACAATCAGCGAGTCCAGCCGGTACGAATCGTTCGATCGGCGGCGGCAAACTCTCCTACGATTCAAGGGTGATGACAATGCACGTGAACCTGGCCACCAGATGGCTCCTGTGTGGAACGATCTTCCTGGGAATGGGTCTCTATACCGGCTGTACGAGTCTCGCTGCTGAGGGCCCCGACGTCGAGCGCCCTGGGGCGAACGTCAAGCAGAATCCGCACGTGTGGCGTCCAAAGACAAAATCGGTGGCCGTCTTCAAGAACGGTCTCGGTTTCTTCATGCGTGAGGGTGCCGTGCAGTTGCGCGACGGGTGGTGTGTGGCCTCCGAAGTTCCACCCGCGGCCTTTGGCACGCTGGCAATTTATTCGCACGGTCCAAAAAACGCTGTCGATATCGTTGGATCCGGCCCGGGCGAGATCGTAGAGTTCGACGATCGCGATGCACCGGCCGATGTTGAATCGAAGCGAAAGCGACTGACGGCTTGTCGCCAGTTGAAGATCCAATTGTACTACCAGCATAAGGGACAGGAGCGGTCAGCGGCCGGCACGCTCGTGTCTGTCGGTTCGGAATTCGTTATCCTCGAGGACGAAACGAATAACTTCGCCGTACCACTCGACGGCGTAACCAAGCTGCAAGTACTTGACCTTCCGCTTCGCATTCACCTGAAAGGAGATGCACCGGATCCGGTCGAGTCTGCTTCACTCGGCATGGCATATCTTCGTAAGGGAATTACGTGGATCCCGGAATACACGCTCGAGGTCATCGACGATGAAACTGCCGAGTTGACTCTTCGCGGGACCCTTGTCAACGCGGCTGAAGATCTGATCCACACCGACGTGCATCTGGTCGTCGGCGTGCCTCATTTCGTGCACACCGATTTCATGGCCCCGATCGCCGTCGGCCAGACGGTGCGTACCATCGGAGCGGTCGTTGCCGCACAGCAGATACCACAGCAAGTTGCCTCCCAGATTATGAACCGTGCTGCGATCGTACGGAATTCGGCGCCGACGCCCGAAGCGCAGGTCTTCGAACGCCCGATTGCAGCACCAGCCGGGGAGTTGAGCGGCGCGATTGGCGACCTGCCTCAACTGAGTGGAGCGGCGGCCACCGACTACACGGTTTACACGAAGAAAGATCTTACGTTGCGACGCGGCGAGAAGGCCATTCTCTCTCTCTTTACTCGGAAGATCCGCTATTCGCACACCTACTCCCGGAATCCACCCGAACGTATGAAGCACTCGCTCGTTCTGCACAATGCAACCGATACCGCCTGGACGACCGGGCCCTGTCTGGCACTGAGTGACGGGCGGCCTTTGAGTGAGGACATGTTGAATTACACGCCGAAGGGATCGGGCGGCGAGCTGCCGGTAACCGCCGCCATCAACATTGCTCACAGCAAATCGGAGCGGGAATCCGCCCGCAAACTCAAGGCGTACGAGGTTACGCGCGATGTATTCTACGACCTGGTCACCCTGGACGGCGAGCTCACGTTGCACAATTATGAAAAGCGCGCGGTCGACATTACTATCACGACCATCGTCGCCGGCAAACCGGTCAGCGCCTCGGATAATGCGAGCATGAGGACCGATCCCACGAAACTGAAGACGGACCAGCGTGAAGGGTCGATCACCTGGCAGATCCAACTACAGCCTGACCAGAGAAAGACGATAACCTACCAATACGAGCGATATGTACGGTCGAACTAGAGAGCGCCGTCGAGACGCCCCTGTCACGGCGGTCGGCGGGAGGGTAGGCTGAAGTCGGGGATATTCACATGGCTCGCCAGATACTCACCATCGAGGATGACGCGGCAATTCGTCGCGGGATCACCGACGCGTTGCGTTTCGCCGGCTACACGTCGCTCGAGGCCGCCGATGGCCGTCACGGTCTCGAGCTGGCGTTACAACGGGACTACGACGCGTTGCTTCTCGACCTGGTTCTGCCCGGCTGCGGTGGATTTGAAATCCTGACCCAGATGCGGCGGCTGAGGCCGACGATCCCGGTCATTGTGCTCACCGCACGAGGCGAGGAATCCGACCGGATCCGTGGACTTCGGGAAGGGGCCGATGACTATGTCGTCAAACCCTTCAGCGTCAAGGAGCTGCTGGCCAGGCTGGAAGCGGTCCTTCGTCGCAGCCCTCAGCGACCACAGAGGGTCCGGGTGTTGACGATCCCCGGTGGCCGTGTCGACTTCGAACGTCGCGAGATCTGTTATGACGACGGGAACCGAGAGGAGTTGTCCGAACGCGAAGTGGAGTTACTGCGTTACCTGGCCAACAACCCCCAACGGGCCATATCGCGCGACGAACTACTCGAAAACGTCTGGCGACTCAGTCCCGACGGGCTCACCACGCGCACCATCGATATGCACATCGCCCGACTCCGAGATAAGCTGCGGGACAATTCCCGCGAAGCCGCCGTGATCCAGACGGTTCGGGGCCGAGGGTACATGCTGTCCCGAACTGGAGATTCTGAAGCATGACTCGGTCCTGGCCCATTTGGCTGGCATTCGCTCTGCTCATCGGCGTGCTCCTGGCGGCCATGGGTTGGATAAGTCGTGCAACCTTGCGATTGGCACAGGACCGACTGGAAGCGAAGCGGCAGGCCGCCACGGAAGAGAACGTCCACCTCGCATTGTGGAGGATGGACGCGGCGCTCGCCCCCCTATTGGCCGACGAAAACGCAAGGGCCGGCCTGGTCTACGAGGCTTTTTTTCGACCGAACGGTCGAGAAGGCGAGGCACGGTCACCCGGCTCGGACCAGATTCTGATCCCGTCTCCCCTCCTGTCCCACGCTCCCCAATACGTCTGGTTCTATTTTCAGTTGGATCGGAGCGGAAGACTCACGTCACCGCAAATACCCAGAGAGGAGCACCACAAACTGGCGGTGCCGCGTTACACGAACGACGACAGGATCGCGGAGGTCCGACACCGGCTGGACACGTTCGCCCCCCGGCTCCTGCAAGACCAACTGTGGGCCAAGTTGCCCACATTCAGCGAGCCGAACCTCAACTGGGTCACCGGCCCGCTCGTTCCCGACCCGTCGCAGCAGATGGCCCGGTCGGACCTCAGTCGGCAGAGCCGAGCGGCGGTCGAGTTCAATCAGCGCAGCCAGGCGGTCCAAACGGTGAACTCGGCTGCCTTCGGCCGAAACCAAGACCTGCTCGGCACTCCCGACCTTCCGAGGACAGACTACCGAAGCTTGATGTTGACTCCGATATGGCTGGGTGACCAACTGATCTTAGCCCGTCGAACGACCATCGCGTCGGCCGAGACGTTGCAGGGCTGCGTCCTGGATTGGAAATCGATAAAGGACTCCTTGCTTGCATCCGTACAAGATCTGCTACCGGGTGCCGACCTGTTGCCGGTCATCGAGCCGTCGGTTGACGATTCGATGAGTGACCAGAAGGGCTCCAATGACGGTTCACGACGTCTGGCGGCATTGCCCGTTCGACTGGAGGCCGGACCGCTGCCGCCCGCGGCAGACGATTTACGTTCGCCACTGCGCTGGTCGCTGATACTGGCCTGGGTTTGTACCGGCATCGCGGCGGCCTCGGTCGGGACGCTCCTGTGGGGTGTGCTTCGATTGAGCGAGCGGCGAGCGGCGTTCGTCTCGGCCGTCACCCATGAATTGAGGACGCCGCTCACGACGTTTCAGATGTATGCCG
>CAYNDU010000376.1:0-6172 GCA_964395615.1 uncultured Pirellulaceae bacterium
TGCGATTTCATGGTTGAGCCGATGCGGGCCTCGCCCGTCGGAGACGGTGTCGTGCTGGGAACGAATGGCCGAATGCAGATCAAACGGACGGAAATAAATGGCGGTCCGGCGATTTTGGAACTACTCTCAAAATAGAGGACCATGGCGGCCGCGGACGGATGTCGGTCCGTGCCGGACAAATCTGTCGATTTTTGGAATTGAACGCAACTTTTCCCTGGTCGGCAACGAAAACATAGACAGGGAACAGCAAGTCGGCACCAGCGACTGAGCGACGAGGCGGAGAGACATTGATGGCCAACCCAACGGATGACACCCGCGGTCGAAAACGGCAGACGAGCCGAAGTCGCTCGACGGCCAGTAAGTCAAAACACTGCCCGCATTGCGAAGGCACTGGATGGGTCAAGGCCTTTACGCCATGGGGTTGTCCCACGAGCGTACCCTGCACCTGTGCTGCCGGCGCTCAGGAAAATCTTGCCAAACGACTGGCCTAGTGCTTTGACAACTTTCAACGTTGGGGTTGGCCGTCGCGCAACTCGTGGTGTGGCGACAATTTCGGATTTGGCCAACCCCGAAAATAAGAATGGACAAAGCACTCGTCTCCCGCGTCCCCTCGTTCGAGACCAGGCGGACAGCCCGATTCACGGCCCCATCTCCCGGCCATTTCTCTGCCGACCAATTGTCTGCTGACCATTTGTCTGCTGGCGGGCCGGCTTCTTGCAGCCCCGCTCTTCGAAGCCCTCCCCCTCACCGCCCTGCTCGTTGCAGCCCGTCGGCTGGTCGCTCGGAAGGGCTCCGTTTGACGAACGGCCGTCGATTTCTTGACAGTCGGAGCGGCGACTACTAGGCTAGCTTCCGCGAGCCGACCGGCCGGTTCGGGCCGACCGGCCGATGCCGCTCGTACAGAACTCTTCCAATGGCCGCGTTTCGCGGAACTCACCGAGCGACGGGAACGGCGGCGTTCTCGTAAGGAGGCGTGTGACGATGTGTGCCGGGTTGCACGATGTGAATCGCTACCTTCGTCCGTTGCTTCCGGCAGGGGTCGTGGTCATCCTGCTTGCCGCCCGGCCACCCGCCGTACGGGGCATCACTCCCGATAATCCGCGCGTCAGGGCGGCGGTAGCCCGGGCCCTGGAATACCTGGAGGGAACGAATGAAGGCAGGCTGGGCGCCAAAGCGCTGGTCGGCTTGACGTTCACCAAGGCGGGCAAGAAAGACCATCCGAAAGTCACGCTCGCCATCAAGGCGATTCAGGCGTCGCTGACCAAAGGTTCGGCGCAATTCAACGCCGACATATACAGCACCGGCATTTCGATCATGTTGCTGGTGGCGGTGGACCCGTCCAAGTACCGTTTTGAGATCGAGCAATTGGTCGAGTCGTTGCATCGCCGCCAGAAGGACCACGGTGCGTGGGGTTATCCGCCGAGCAACCCAAACAATGGGCGGACGTGCGATACCTCGATGACACAATACGCGGTGCTCGGGTTGTGGGAGGCCGAAGATCTGGCGGGGATCGAAACGCCCCGGCTCGTCTGGGACCGGGTGGCCCGCTGGTTGCTGCTGACACAGGACCCTGGCGGCGGGGTCGGATACCAGGGGCGCCCGGCCGAAACGCTGGGCAAGAATGTCAAGCAGTCGGGCGTTAAGCACAGCATGACCGTTGCCGCGCTCGGCTCGCTCTACATCGTTAAAGACCGCGTGGGAATCGCCCGCTTGAAGAAACGGGTTGATGACGACACTCCGGCGGAATTCCAGCCATACGAGTCGCCCGAACAGCGGGCCGCTCGCATTAAGACGCGAATCGACTTGCGATTATTCGCGAGGGCCCTAGCCGACGGCAACCGCTGGATGGAGGACAAATACCGCGTCGGTGAACTCACAAACTACGTGCATTATTCGCTCTACGCACTCGAGCGATTCGAGTCCCTGCGCGAAGCGCAGGCTGCGGGTCGCAGTGAGCCGACCGAAAAGACGGACAAGTCAAAGTGGTACAACCGGGCAGCGATCTTCCTGCTAAAGACGCAGAAAGCCGATGGGTCCTGGGAGAGTCAGACCGGTCCGATACCAGACACTTGCTTTGCGTCACTTTGCCTGATGGGGTCGACGCGCGCCACGCTTGCACGGGCGAGCATCCGGCGATACCGGGGCGACACTCTGATCGGCGGCCAGGGGATTCCCGACGCTCAGCGTCTGCGTCTCCGGGATGGCCGAGTCGTTGTAGAGCCGGCGAGCCGACCGTTCGATCGGGTACTTACGCTTCTCACACAGCCCGGCCACCCCGATTACCTCTCGGCGGTCGAATCGCTGGCGGATGCCGCTCGAAGTACTCCGGTCGAGCCACTCGGCGCGCACCGTGACCAGCTACTTGAACTGGCCCTTCACGGCCCGCCCGCCGTACGTCCTCTGGCCATTGCCTGTCTGGGACGCATCAAGGACCTTGATCAGGCCGGGTACGTTGTCTGTCTGGTTCGCGATCCGAGCCGTAAAGTCTCTGCCGCGGCCGAATCCGCTCTCAAAAACGCGAGCCGCCGATCGGGCCCACCCGATGCCGAGGATCAGGATTCCGCAGTCGCCAGAGAAAATGCATTTGAGTATTGGGCAGCCTGGTATCGAACCGTGCGTCCCGACGTGGATCTTACCACCTTGGCGCGGCGAGTCAGGTGACCATGAGCGACTCGCCCACAGATCGAACGAGAACCGGCCGAACGACAGGGGCTCCATCTGCCGAGATGAAGTCGGCCGGCACCTCTCCATTGCCCGACGATGTCGTCACGCCGCCCGTCGCCAGGCGTCATCCGAGCGACCGTGGTCTGACAATTGGCATGGGGCTGGTGGCCGCGGCGTGTGCGACGGTCCTGCTTGTGGCCTGGCTGTCACGCTCGGCACGTTTGCCTCCAACCGAGCTGACTTGGATTGTTCCTTCGGCCGTGACCACAGAACCGTCACCGGCCGTTGGGACGGAACGTCTGGAAGAAACGGTCACGGACGCCCAGGTCGCTGCGCCGCGACTCGACGTGCAACAGATCACCGAATTGGCCAAGGCCGTAAAGGCCGGGAGCTGGGAAGCCTGGCGGGCCACCGCCCACGTCGGTCCGGCCGGATCGGATATCCCGCCGGCCGAGCGGTGGCAGGTCGTTTTGCCGGCGAACTTGAGCGAGACACAATACGCGCGGAGCGTCGCCGCATTGAAGGTGGAAATAGGCGTCTTGCGGACAGGCGGTTCGATCGACTACCTGGCCCAGTGGGAGCAACCGCAGCGCAGACGCCGTAGCGGGCCGGCATCTGAGGAGAAACGTTTCTACTTGACCTGGCAGCGAGGCGAACTGGACCAGGCGGACCGATCGCTGTTGGCCGCTGCCGGCATCGAGACGACCGATGAGATCGTGTTGCATTTCTGCGGACCTGAGACGGTAAAAGTACTGGGTGACTTGGAACGGGAGTACGAACAGCACCAACCTGACCAGATTCAGCAGACGCAGTTTTCGGTCAAACAGACGTTTCGCGGATACGAAGTCTACGTCACCAGCCAGCAGTTACGCGATAAGTGATTCAATGACGAGGTTACGAACCCACGTGTCATTCCCGCACATCCAACGGCAAAGGAACTCCATTCATGGGCGACATGAGAACATCGTCGCATCGGACCTGGCGTATTCCACGCCGGGTGGTGCGCGGTCTGCTGGTGATACTGCTGCTGATAAATGTCCGCGTGATCTGGAGCCGCATGGCCCCTACGTGGCCGTCGAGCGTTTTGCCCGACCAGGTGGGACACGTCGACATCTCGCTACAATCGAACGGCGTTGACGGTAGCCTGCAGGCGGACATCCGATCCGGTCGATTGGCCGCTCAATGTAACGAGTATTCCGAGTTGGACGCGTCGCTGAAGAAAGTGCTCCCGCAATCCGACATTCGAAGTGCCTCGATTAACGTCAGTGGACCGGTTGCGGCGAACGTGTTGCAGCGTGTGATGCTCGCACTCGCATCGAATTCGGAACAGGACCTGGCCGTGCCGATCACGTGGAGCGTTCGTCGGCAGGCAGAATCTGAAGATCAGCCGTCGCAAGAGGCCGACCCGGGCACAAGCACGCCGGAAGAAGCTGCACAGGTGAGGTCATGAAACGCGAGCCGAACGAGGCAATTTCCGGCAGTCGCATGGCGCTCGGGTGCGATCTGGTTTTGGCGGCCATGGTCCTGGCGTCTACCTTGTGGGTGGTTCGTCCATTGGCGGAAAGTACTCGGCCGAGTCCGCCGTGGCACGTCCGTCAGCAAGCTTCGGCGATCGGCGGCCTGCCGCAACTGATCGTAGATGCGAACAACCGTTTGCACATCGGTGAACGGTCATTCGACGACATCGCGGGTGCGCGTGAGGAGCTACAGCAATGGAAGTTCCGTGAAGCGATCGTGCGTGTCCATCCGGAATCGCGGCTGGAGATCGTGCGACGACTGATCGACCAATTGCGTCGGGAGCGGTTGAAGAGCGCGAAGATTGAGGTGGGTGAAGCGGAAACGGCACCGGCGACTTGACGTGGTCATCATTCGCCCGGGCGGTCGTCGCCAAGCGATGGAATGCTCGATTGCTGTTCGGTCGGCGGCCGAGGAAGGTGCGAACGGGGCTCAAAACAAGGTGACATGCGACGACCAGGATCAACAGGACACGGCCTGAGTGATATGCAACTGTGGATACTCTATTCCGATGGACGCGAACAGCGGGTGACGCTCGACCCGAAGAAGACGTTGCGCTGTGGTGCGAACCGGGGACTTGACCTGGTCCTTTCAGATCCGGAGGTATTGCCTGTCCATTTCGGCATCACCTACCGCCAGGGAGCGTTTCGAATCGTCGCGTCAAAGAGCGCCGGTTCGGTTCGAATCAACGATCGCCCCGTTCGGTCCGCCGTTTTGAGTGAAGGTGACTCGATCGAAGTCGGACAAGTCATGATCGAGGTGCTCGGTTCGCCCGGTGAGCCGCTCGCCGGATCCCGACCCAATGAACGGTCGCCGAAAAGCGGCAGCCGGAGCAGCGGCAATGCGATCGCCGACCAGTTGGAACCGCTTGGCGGAACCGAGGCCGATGACTTGTGGGAGGAGCGAGACGAATGGTCGCCGAATAATGCGGAACCTCAACAGGGCGCTGATGTCGGCGATTCCTCGGCATTCGACGATCTGCCTGCAGTTGACGATTCGCCGGCCATCGACCTGGCGAACGATGATCTGGCCATCGATCCGGGCGCGGAGCAACAGCATTCGTCGCCCGCCGCCACCTCCGTTCGTAGAACGGTGATTCCTCGATTTGTGCGATCACCCTGGTTTGGCGGATCGATCGTGACGGTCGCGCTGTTGACGGCGGCTGGACTGCTGATCGCGTCGATTGCCAATCGTCCGTCGGTGTGGCAGCGATATCACCAGGCTGACTCAGCCTACCAGGAACAGGACTACGGTCGGGCCAGCGAGTTGTTCAACCGTCTGCTCGCCGGCCGACTGCCCGAGGACATGGCTGATTCCGCCCGAGTGAAACGCGATCTGGCGGAGTTGCTCCCGAGAGTCGAACAGGGAAGAAGCGCGGAGGAACTACTCGGACAACTCCAGGTGGCGCTTTCCGATTGGGGTGCCGCCCGGTCGCTCGCCGCCGCCCAAGAGGGATTGGCCAGGATCCTACCGCCGTTGATTGCCGAGTTGACTCGGGCCGGTGAATCGGCGGCTCGTAGTCGGATGGAAGATGTCGCGCGCGATAAGTTCCGTCTGGCCGATCAGGCACTGCAGTTGATCTATCGAACGGTTCCGATCGGGCTGCAACACGAGCAGCAAGTCGATTTGCTGCAAGCTCATTTCACTCGGCTGGAACGATCGATGAATCGTGCCGGGACGCTGAGCGATCTGCTCAGTCAGTTCGACGAACCGGACGATTCGCCCGATATCGACGCCGCGTACCATGCTCGGAATCGGTGGTTATCTCAGTATCCCGACGGAGCGACCAGTGGTCGGTTGTTAGCGCTGATGCGGTCGGTGGCCCGCAAGCAAGCCGGCCGCGTACGTCCCCATATTCCGCCGGGGCCGCCCGTAACGGGGACGAAAACGCCCGCCTCGTCATGCCTGCTGGCGCAGGTGTCGAGCGGTGCCGACGCTGGCGCTCCGGAGTCGACGCCGGCGCAGGATCTGGGCCGTGTTGTAGGCCAACAAC
>CAYNDU010000377.1:0-6162 GCA_964395615.1 uncultured Pirellulaceae bacterium
ATTGGGAACTCCTGGCCTTCGGGCAATTGCTCGAACATGATCCGGCCCAACTCTTCGTCATCGGTGCGAATCTGAGTGATCCGTTGCTCCTGAAGAAGCGTGCCCGTGGCCCGTTTCAATCGAACGAGACTCTTGGAATAAGTCACTTGGGCGGCCGCATAGCTCTGCTCGGCCTGGGCGAGTCGGTCCTGCGAGTCGAGCAGGTCCTCCAACAAGAAACTGGCCGCTTGATCGTTACCGGGCAACCGTTCCCAACGGCGCTGCAAGTAATGGGTATCCGATGCGGCCGCCTGGAATATTTCCTTCTTTGCCTCTATTTCGCGATACGCCGTGCGGACCTCGCGGACAACGATTTCTACCTCGGCCGTCAGCGTTTCGACCGACGCTTGGAACTTGCTTGACAATTGCCTCAGCTCGGCCTGGCGCCTTTGACGTTGAGCCAGTGCGGCTCGACGGTAGAGCGGAACCTCGAAGACAAAGCCGGCCGTGTAACTTGGCTCACCGACACTGAACTGGTCGATCCATGACTTGCCAACGCGATAATCCCCCCGTAACCCGCTGACATAGGATTCAAGCACCAGATCAAGAACGGGCAGCAGGTCGGCCTGAGCAATTTGCAGTCGCACGCGAGCCGCCTCGATCTCCTTGACCGCGACATCCATTTCCGGTCGGTTTTCGAGCGCCGTGATAATCGCCGCCTGCAGATCGACGTCGAATTCATCTGCGGTCGGCACATCGGTAGGTATCATCTCGGCATCGCGATCGGCCAGCCACATCGGTGTGTTGATTTGCGCACGCAGACGCGCTTCTGAGTCTCGGATCTCGGCTGCCGCACGAATGAGGTCCGTCTTGCGTTGGGCGACGGCGCCCCGTGCCCGTGCGATTTGACTGGCCAGTGAATCGATGTGTCTGCGATTCTCAAGGTGCCTCAGGATGATAGCACCCCGTTCCAGATGCCGGCGTTTCTGCAATAACTCGGCTCGATGCAAATGGAGGTCCCAAACGGTCTCGGTCACCTTGAGCAAATGGTCCTGTAGTTCCGATCGGGTCTGGTCGGCGGCAATTCGCGTGTCAATGTTTGCCAATACGGTCAGACCCGTGTTGACCATGCGCCCGGCACCGTTGAGCAGCGGTTGCGTATAGCTGAGGGTCAACCGCGCATTCCCCTGGCTACCAGGAAAAAAGAAATTGGAGTTGGAGTTCCGAGTTCCGATTTGCTGGGCCATTTCGACCTGGCCGCCGTACGTGTTCTTGCGCCGGATCCCCGCATTATAGAACCAGTCGGTCTGCCGGAGCCGAGGCACGTCGACCCCCGCGTCTAAAACGCTGCCGGTGGGCAAACTGGTCTTCGCCAGTTTCGATTCCATGAAGGCCTGAGTATCGAATTCGGCTCCGGCCCGCGCGATCGCCGTTTCCGCAATGATCGCCTTTTCACTGATCGAGTGGACTTGAGCAGAGTACCGCAACGCATCGACCACCGCCGAATTCACAGTGATCGGCAAGACTGCTGCTCCGTCACGCAGTGGCTCGTTCATCGTCACCTGCCACCAGGCCGAACCTTCACCGATCAACGAGCCCGAAGCCGTTGCCGGCCGTGAATTCCCGATGGCTCTTGAGTCGGCGGGGGGCCGTGTACTGGCGAAGGACGTCATGGGTGCCGCGCGTGTATAAGCCGATGTCTGACGAACGGCCCTCCCGGATCGAAACGTGTCTCCTCTCGACGACGGAGGAATCAACCTCACATCCGGGTTAGGATTCACCCAATGGGTGCCGCTCGACAGAATCGCCGGCGCCGCGACCGACGTCCGACCCGTGTCAGGGTAGCCGGGTACCGTTCTGCCGACCGGCGCTTGACCCGAAACCGTGGCTGGGCCGAACCCGATGGCCGAAATGGTAAGCAGCCAAAATAGCCGGTTGCGATATTTTCGATTCATCCAGTCCATGGATCCATTCCGCTCTCGGCGTCCCGGGCGCGTCGCGGCCCGGCTCGTGTTGGAGGGTCATCCCCTGTTGCCGACCCCGTCCGCGCGATTTGAGATTTGACACCCGCATTCACGTGTCGGAAGAGGCAGGTACCTGCACGAGGACGTCGTCTCCATTTCCTTCGACCAAATGCCCTACCCCCCAGCAGTTGAACCGATCGAAGTCGGTGGCAACGGCCGTGTCGGGTCAGACTGTACCGTATATCAGCGATCGCTTCTCTCGGACTTAGAATCTGCACCAACGGGTCAACCTGACAAGGCCGGATATCCCTTACGAGCACTTCTGTCCTTCGTCCGTTCATGCTGGTGGCGCCGAATCGATGGGCGTCGGTTTCCCGGCAGGCGGATCCCAGCGATCAGGACCCCGCTGGAGGTGGACCGCCAACCTATGCTTGGTTTGAAACATTCGCGCCGTTCCACCCGGCCGGCCGCAAAAGCCTTCCCGAACAACCCCGCCGTACCAGGTTTCTTGATCCGCCCCGCCGAGTAACTAGCATGTTCGTTCGCCGTCGCCCGGCCACGCGCCACGCGCCCGACATTTCGCAACTGGAGGATCGCCTGATGTTCAGCGCGTCTCCGGTCGGAATGATGCTGCTCGATCCCTCGGCTGCCGATGCGGGAGCGATTCAGGCGGAATCGCAATTGGCGACGAGTCACGCCGGTCCATCTAGCGGCGCGATGACTGCCGACGAGAGCGCATCGAATTCGAAGCCGGCACACGTCACGGAAAACGGCCATCTGATTAGTGATCATCTGGCTGACGCAACGCGACTGGAATTGGTGTTCATTGACGCCGGTGTGGACGACTACCAGACGTTGCTCGACGACCTGAAGAGCGGCGATCAGGTGGGCCGTGAATTCGACGTCTACCTGCTTGAGGCCGATCGTGACGGCGTCGAGCAGATCAGCGACATCCTGAACGGTTACTCCGATATCGACGCGATCCACTTGCTGTCACATGGAGCCGACGGACGGGTTAGGCTGGGCGACACCTGGCTGACCGCCGGGAACATCGGCGCGTTCTCGGGCCGGTTAGCCGAGTGGTCGGGCAGAATGAGTACGGATGCGGACCTGCTGATTTATGGTTGCGATGTGGCCGGTTCGGTCGATGGACAGACTCTGATGGAATCGATCAGTCAACTGACCGGGGCCGACGTGGCGGCCAGTGTCGACGATACGGGGCACGGCGACTACCGCGCGGATTGGGACCTGGAATATGCCACCGGCACGATCGACACGACGGTGGCCGTCAGTGAAACGGCTCAACAACAATGGAACGGCCTGTTGGCCGCCTTTACGGTCACAAACACGACGGACGCGGGAGGCGGGTCGCTACGTCAGGCGATCATCGACGCTAATACCGCACCCGGTATCGACACGATCAGTTTCAATATTCCGGGAGGCGGACTGCAGACGATCGCGGTTGGTGGGGGCGGTCTACCGACGATTACCGAAGGCGTGACAATCGACGGTTACACGCAACCGGGCAGTTCGCCAAATACTCTGTCGGTGGGAAGTGATGCGGTTCTGCAAATCGAGATTAACGGGACCTCGTCGGGAGCGTCCAGCGGTTTCTCGATCAACGGTGCGTCGAACGTAACCTTGCGTGGCCTGATCATCAATCGATTCAACACTCATGGCATCGACGTCAACTCGACCAACCTCATGGCGATTGAGGGTAACTACATCGGCACTGACAACGCCGGTTCGACTGCGGTTGGCTTTGGCAATGGATCAAGCGGCATCAGAATACACTCCGGCTCAACGAATGTCACGGTCGGCGGGACAGCGGCTGCCGCACGCAATGTGATATCCGGAAACGGTACAAATGGAATATGGTTCGACAAAGCGGGGACCGTTTCGAACAGCGTCTACAATAACTACATCGGCACGGCGGCTGACGGCACATCAGCTCTAGGAAATGCGGCGGTCGGCGTCTACTTGTCTGCAGGGGCGTCCAACACGACGATCGGAGGAGTCTCTGCCGGCGAATCGAACGTGATTGCCCAAAATGCCGTCGGAGTTGCCATAACGCAGAATGGCTCTGACGGGAACGCAATCCGCGGAAACTCGATCCACTCCAATTCCGGACTGGGCATCGATATCAACAAGGATGGTGTCACCGCCAATGACAATAACGACGGAGACGGTATCGAGAACCAAGGGCAGAATTATCCTGTCCTGACCAGCGCTACGGTCACCGGCGCGAACCTCCTGGTCGTTGGATCCTTGAACAGTACGGCCAGCACGACGTTCACCCTCGACTTCTATGCGTCGTCGTCAGCCGACGTTACCGGGCAAGGAGAAGGTCAGCGTTATGTTGGAACGACGGCCGTTGTCACCAACGCTTCGAATAACGGCACATTCAGCAACGTGTTAGCCGGCGCCAATGTCACCGGCGGGGAAGTCATTTCGGCCACTGCCACCGATCCGAGTGGCAACACGTCCGAGTTCTCCGTCAACGTCGTTGCCGACGGCGGCCTGACTGCCGTTGATGACAGCTATTCGACCAACGAGGATACTCTATACAATTCAAACGCGACATGGTACGACAGCAATTGGACGCACCGACGCACGCTGTCCTTTAACAACCTCTCGCGCCCCACCAACCTGGCCAACTTTCCCGTGCTGGTGCAACTGGACGCCACACGGGTCGATTACGCTCAGACCCAGAATGCCGGCCAGGACCTCCGGTTCGTCGACTCGGACGGGACACTCTTGGCCCATGAAATCGAGGTTTGGAATGAGGTCGGTACATCGTACGTATGGGTCAATGTGCCGCAGATCAATGCGGCGTCCGATACCGACTTTATCTGGATGTACTACGGAAACGGGGCGGCACCGGACGGGCAAAACGCGGCAGCCGTATGGTCCGGCAGTTTTCGAGCCGTCTATCATCTGAATGAGAATCCCGGAGCGACCGGTGCCGTCGTCGATTCGACCGGCAACTTCCCGGGAACGAATAGCAACAGCGTCGACTCGGCCGGAGTCATCGGTAACGGGCAGGCGTTTTTCAATGCCGAGTACATAACGCTGGGCGATAATCAACCGTTCTTGAACGGTGTGGCTGGTGCGACCATCTCGGCATGGATCAACGTAAACAGCATCACCGGTAATGACACCGTTTTGGCCATCGGTATCAACAATGGGGGAGTTCCCAGTGTCTGGTCGCGTGCCACGGTTCAGTTGCTGACCGGAGAAATCGCGCTCAATGCAATCGCCAACGACGCGGCAACGACCACTCAGCTGATCACGACGACCACACCCCTGACCGTAGGCAACTGGCTCTACGTTTCGGGCGTCATCGATTATGCCGCGGGGACCATGGAATTGTATACCGGCGGGACGCTTGCACTGGCGACGTCGGTTACCAACTTCACCGCCGCAGCCACTTCTGCCACAAATTCGGCCCGGGGGACGATCGGAGTCCAGGAGACGCTTAGTTCTCGATTCTTCGACGGAACGATGGACGAAGTCCGACTCGCCGATACCGCGCGGTCCGCGGACTGGGTTTCCGCTGAATTCGCGTCCATGTCCGATACTCTGATCACCTACGGGGCCGACCAGACCGTCGCCGGAGTCGTTGGCAATGACGTGGATGTCGACGGCGACCCGCTCACCGCCACACTCGTCGGCGGGCCGCCGGCCAATGCGCAGTCCTTTACGCTCAACGCTGACGGTTCCTTTCTCTACACACCCAACAACAACTTTGCGGGCATCGACACATTCACTTATCTGGCCAACGACGGATCTTCCAACTCCAATGTGGCCACCGTCACCATCACGGTCAATCCAGTGAACGACGAACAAACACTGGATACGAATTCCACTTTGACCGTTCTCGAGGGAGGTGCCGGGACCATCGATAGCCTGCACCTGTCAACGAGCGATGTCGATAACACTGCACTGCAACTTGCCTATACGGTTACCGTCGCACCAAGTAACGGGGCCGTACTCCTGTCAGGAACACCGACTGCCGGCTTTACTCAGGATGATATCGATAACAATCGCGTGTCGTTTCAACATAACGGTTCGGAAACGGCAGGCGATTCTTTCGATTTCTCAGTCGATGACGGACAAGGAGCAAGTTCGAACGCCACGTTTAACATCGCGGTTACGCCAGTCAATGACAATAACCCGGTCTTCACATCGAGCAACGCACCGTCGATCAACGAGAACT
>CAYNDU010000378.1:0-3326 GCA_964395615.1 uncultured Pirellulaceae bacterium
GCACTGTCTTGCGACGCAGGTTTCCTCAGCGGTCACGGAAGACCGACCTCCGGTTGTCAAACGCCCTGGGCCGCCTGCTTCGCGGACTGGCGCTCTTTCCAGACCTTTTCAATCACCTCGGCGCCGGCCAGACCGTACAGACGGGGTCGCGGTGGTATCAAGGAAGTGTCGACTTCTTCGTAGGAGATTTCAACCGACTGTTGTTCGGAATTCCATGATGCGATCGTCGACTTGAGCCATCGCTGGTTGTTCTTGACAAAACGATCACACCATTGTTCTGCCTCGCGGTGCCGTTCGGCCGGATCCTCGGCCTTCAGGCTGGGCATGGCAAATTCTGGTTTGTAGTGGGCGCCCCGGCATTCGTCGCGTTGCAAAGCCCCTTGGAGAATGACGGTCGCCAAGGGGAACATATCGACGAGTCCCTTCGTGAACACGACGTTTTGATTGGTCCAGGTCCCCGAGTCGGACAGCGAACAGTTGGCCGCGCGCTGCGCCAGTTCATCGACGGCCTGACGGGCCTCCTGCAGCTGGTCATTGCGCCGTACCACGGTGGCGGCCTGGGACATGGTATCGCCCAGTTGCAGATGCACGGCGTAGGGATTCTCGCCGCCCGCCGAACGGTTCAGCAGCTGATCATGGATTTGTTGATGGCGGTCGACCTCCTGCGAAAAGAGCCGGGACGACAGCTCGTCCGCCGTACCCTGTTGCGATTCCAGCAGGGTTTCCAGACCCGGCGCTACGATCAGCCCATCGAAGATGCAGCTCAGCAACGAGTTGGCGCCGAGCCGATTGGCGCCGTGGTAGTGGTAACAGCACTCGCCGATGGCGTAGAGACCTGGGATATTGGTCGCCATATTGCGGGGCGAACCGATGTTCAAACCTCCTTCGGCCGTCCGTTCGTAGTCGGTCCAGAGGCCGCCCATCGTGTAATGTACGGCCGGAAAGATCTTCATTGGTACGTATCGCGGGTCAACACCCTGGAATTTCTCGTAGATCTCCAGGATTCCACCCAGCTTTCGGTCGAGTTCGCTCGCCGGGATATGCGTCAGGTCGAGGTAGACACACTGCTTTCCGGGGTCGACGCTGAGTTTCTCATTGACACAGATATCGAAGATCTCCCGAGTCGCAATGTCCCGGGGAACCAGATTGCCGTACTCAGGATATCGTTCTTCCAGAAAATAATAACGCTCGCTTTCCGGGATGTCGCGAGCGGCCCTGGGATCCTGAGGGACTTTCGGGACCCAAACGCGTCCCCCCTCACCTCGCGCCGACTCGCTCATCAGTCGCAACTTGTCGGCGCCCGGAATCGCCGTCGGGTGCACCTGAATAAACTCGCCGTTGGCATAATGGGAGCCCGCCTGAAAACAGCGGCTTACGGCACTGCCGTTACAGGCCATCGAGTTCGTGCTTCGCCCGTAGATCAACCCACAACCGCCGGATGCGATTACCACGGCATCGGCCGTGAACGAGCGGATTTCCATGGAAACCAGATCTTGAGCCACGCAGCCTCGGCATTGCCCGTTGGCATCCAGGATGGGCGCGAGGAAGTCCCAGAATTCGTATTTGTTGACCAGCCCTTCCGATTCCCATCGCCGAACTTGCTCGTCCAACGCGTACAGGAGCTGTTGGCCCGTCGTTGCTCCGGCAAAGGCCGTTCGCTTGTACAGCGTACCGCCGAATCGGCGACGGTCCAGGAAGCCCTCGGGTGTCCGATTGAACGTCACTCCCAGGCGATCCAGCAGGTCGATGATCCGGGGCGCCCAATCGGCCATTTCCTTGACCGGAGGCTGGTGTTGGAGGAAGTCGCCGCCGTAGACGGTGTCATCCAGGTGCTGCCACTCGGAGTCACCCAACTGGCGGGCCTGATCGCTGCAGGAGTTGATGCCACCTTGAGCACATACGCTGTGCGATCGTTTCACCGGCGTCAGACTCATCAGGTCGACCGGGATTCCCCGTTCGGCCAGTTTCATCGTCGCCGCCAACCCCGCCAGTCCACCGCCGACGATCATGACACGTGGATTTGCCATCGAATGTCCTTCAGTATACAGGTCATTTGGACGTGCGGTCCTTGCAGACCACCTTCTGGTGCGGGGCAGTCCAGGATCGCCCGAAGGAGATTCCCGAAGTCGAACCGACTGAAAGAGGCCCCAGCGATTCGGCCGCGCCACCCACTGCCGATTACCCTTCCCCGTTGGTCGGGCCCTCTTGCCTCCCCGCGTCTGTGGCCCCTTCGCCTGCGGCCCCTTCGCCTGCGGCCCCTTGGTTGGGTCCGTCCCGACCGGATGCGCCGTCGCTCGACGCCCCGTCACTCGACGCCCCGCCACCCGTTCGATCGGCGGAACGCTTCTCGACGTTGGGCTCGATTTCATGAGCCGAGATCTTGGCTTCGTAGAGCGCATCTTCCGCTTCACGAGCTGCGGAGGCATCGATCGTGTTGGCGCCGACCAGCGCCGCGACGCTCAATCCGCCGAGCAGCAGACCTGCGGCCGAGCAGACACAATTGGCCCGTCGCTGGCCCGCCGGACTGGTCCACAGCCCCCAGGTAATGCCCATCGTCCAGATCCCGTTGGCCAGGTGAAAGACGCACGACAGCAGGCCGATCGCATAGACGACCGGAATGACGAATCCTTGCATTGCGGCGCTGAGGGTCGAGGCCGCATTGAAGGGCCGGAACTGCGCACCGCCCAGCGGTTCGGCAACGTGAGTCAGCCAGGCCTCGGAATGAAACCAACCGTGCATGTGGAAAACGTGCCACACAATGAACACGAACGCAATCATCCCGGTAGCACGCTGCAGGGTGTAGCGAATGTTGCTCGCGAACGGGTAGTTGCCGGCATTCGTCAGGCCGCCCCGAATAATGGCCAGGCCGAACAGGGCGTGAAACAAGATCGGCAAGAATATGAACAGCCACTCGACCAATGGAAGCACTTTGTCCATCAGGTGAATCTGGTACACGGCGCGTTGGAAGGTGGCTGGGCTATTCAGCACGCTCGCGTTGGCCGTCAGGTGCACCGTCATGAAAGCGCCGACAGGGATCAGACCGCTGAGCGAGTGCAGGCGACGCAGGAGGAACTCATGTCGAGCGAGAAACGGTTGACGCGCGTTAGAATTATCCACCGAAATCCTTTCAAACCACGGCTGGGGGCAGGAATCAGGTCGATCTTGAAACCCACCGTGGCCGCCCGGCAGGGCCGGCAGGACCGGTGCGTTTCATGGGTCCGGCGTGAGAGTCCTGACGCGGCCAACGTCACGGTCGACCGCATCCGGCACGCCACCAGTATAAAGTCGACGGGCCATTACACAAGCGGGCCATGACACAAGCGGGC
>CAYNDU010000378.1:3426-6120 GCA_964395615.1 uncultured Pirellulaceae bacterium
CCACCAGTATAAAGTCGACGGGCCATTACACAAGCGGGCCATGACACAAGCGGGCGATCGCATAAGCGGGCGATTGCATAAGCGGGTCATGGCGTGGCCGGGAAACGGATGGGGGCGTGCCGTAGTGCTCCGGGCCTGTGGCTCGGGAGAGCGCGGGCCGCCGGGCGGGGCCGAGTCTACTTGGCCCCGACCAGTTGAGCCTCTTTCTTTTCCGCGATGATGGCTTCCTGCAACGATGCCGGAACGCGTTTGTAGTGGGACAGCTCCATGGTGAAGGTCCCTTGACCCTGCGACAGACTGCGCAGGTCGGTGGCGTAGCCAAACGTCTCGGACAAGGGTATTTCCGCGATCACGATCGCCGAATCCTCTTGGATCTTCGATGCCATGATGATGCCGCGGCGCCCCGTGATATCACCCGAGATGGGACCTTGAAACGACGATGGGCATTCGACTTCCACTTTCATGATCGGTTCCAGTAGGACCGGCTTCGTCTTACGAAACGTCTCTCGAAAGCAATTCTGGGCGCAGGTCTGGAAGGCCTTATCGCTACTGTCGACCTCGTGGTAACTGCCGTCATCGACGATCGCCTTGAGTTTCACGACGGGAAATTCGGCCAACGGGCCCTTGGCCAGGCAGTTTCGAAAGCCCTTTTGGATCGACGGAATAAACTGTTTGGGTATCCGCCCCTGGACGACGTTCTCTTCGAAAATGAAATCGTCCGACTCGTCGTCCGTGATCGGCTCCAGGCTGCCGACAATATGAGCGTATTGGCCCGAGCCGCCGGTCTGTTTGCGGTGCTTGAAATTGAACTTCACGGCGCGCGTCGCCGATTCGCGATAACTGACCTTCGGGGGACCAACCTGGAGCGCCACCTTGTATTCCCTGCGAATGCGCTCGATGTAAATCTCCAAGTGCAATTCGCCCATTCCGGCGATGATCATTTCGTTCGTTTCATGGTCGTTCCGGACCCGAAAGGTCGGATCCTCCTTGCGGAATCGGGCGAGCGCTTTGCCGAGCCGGTCGGCATCGGCACGATTGGCGGGCTGGATCGCTACTTCGATAACCGAATCAGGAACGAACATATTTTCCAGAGAGCAGTATCCTGCCTGAGCGGCGTAGGTATCGCCGCTGGCGCAATCAATGCCCATCACGGCGACGATGTCTCCGGATTCTGCCACGTCGATCTCTTCCCGCTTGTCCGCGTGCATGCGCACAATGCGGCTGAAGCGGTCCTTTCTTCCCGTTCGCTGGTTAACGTACGTCTGGCCTTTGGAAATGCTCCCCTGGTAGATTCTCACAAATGTCAGTTGCCCATACGGGTCGTCAATGATCTTGAAGGCCATGCCAACAAACGGCAGCCCTGGATCGGCCACCAATTCGAGCGGCTCACCGTCCAAGTCACAGGACTTGGCCCGGATCTTCCGAGCGCAGGGAGACGGCAAGTATCGGACGATCGCGTCGAGCAGCGGCTGCACGCCCTTGTTCTTGTAGGCGCTTCCAAGGTAAACCGGTGTGACATCCTGCTGCTGAACCACTGCACGCGTAACCGAATGGATCAATTCCTCGGAAACCTCTTCCTCCGAAAGCAACAGCTCCATCAACTCGTCGCTGTACATGGCCAGCGCTTCGAGCATTTTGCCTCGCGCTTCCTGGGACGACTCCTGCAACTCGGCCGGGATCCGCTCCTCTCGAATCGACTCGCCATTCGACCCGTCGAAGTAGAATGCTGACTGTGACACGAGGTCGACGATTCCCTCGAACGCTTCACCGGCTCCGATCGGCAGTTGCATCAAGATCGCATCGTCGCCCAACTTTTCACGCATCTGCTCACAAACGCCGGCAGCATCCGCTCCGGTTCGGTCCATCTTGTTGATGAAGGCGATTCGCGGAACATGATATCGCTTCATCTGTCGATCGACGGTCATCGATTGCGATTGGACGCCACCGACCGCACAGAGAACGAGAACGGCCCCGTCGAGCACGCGGAGACTCCGTTCGACCTCGACCGTGAAATCGACGTGGCCCGGTGTGTCAATCAGGTTGATCGTGTGCTCCTGCCATTCGACCGTGGTCGCGGCACTCGTGATCGTAATGCCGCGCTCCCGCTCCAAATCCATGTGGTCCATGGTGGCACCGGCACCGTCCCCCTTGACCTCCTCGATCTTGTGGATCCGACCCGCATAGTAGAGAATTCGCTCACTCAGCGTGGTCTTGCCCGAATCGATGTGGGCCGAAATGCCGATGTTCCTCAGTCTGCTAAGTTCCATAACGCACCCTGCTCGTCTCGTCCCTTTTCATTTTGTCGGTCGCCGGCCCGGACTCCGATCTGCGGGCCTACCGTTCTACGCTTCACTCGCGACCGGGTCTCATATCAGGGCCGTGGCCCCAAGTGTCCAACGCCGAACTGGGCGGCGTGAGTTACCCTTGACCCCGTCGCAACCGCTGTGGGCGACCGGCCAACGGGTTTCGTTTGTCGTAATACGAAGAGCGCCTCGTGAGGTCGATCAACGGGGACGTCTCAACGGGGACGTCGGAATTCCCTCGTTCCGCTTCGCCGTTTTTGCGCCCGTCGTGGCGAACCCTTCGATTCACTCGCCGCCATTCGGCCGCCATTCGGCCGGCTATCGGCTTCGGCGCAATCCTGACGATCCCTGCCATGCGGCGAGCAATGTGGGAGCAAAGTGCCGGCTCTCG
>CAYNDU010000379.1:0-6113 GCA_964395615.1 uncultured Pirellulaceae bacterium
CGACTATTGTCTGAACAACGATTAGTCGGGCCGGCCACGTGTGGCGGCATCTTCTCTTGCCGCCGGTTTGAATCCACGGCCGTCGAGTGGTAGTATTGTCGCCAACCGGAGTCTGAGCCCGTCAGCGCCTAGTATCCGTGCAGGGTCGTTTGCCAACGCCCTATGTTCCGGTTGCACTGATCCATACGGAAGCACGGACCAGAAAACACCGTTAATCGTGGAGACATGCCATGCGACTTCTCGCAAACTCTCTCGTTCTCCTGTCCCTCGCCGGCTTGTCGATTCCGATGTCGATGGCTGACGAACCAACGTTGGGGAAACCGGTCGGCGTCTACCCAACGCACGTGCAGGGGACAGAGTCCGCGGCCACCGGAGATTCGACAGTGCCGCCCTCTGCCGCGGCGACCTGCTTTTCTGATCTGTTCAACGGCCGCGACCTGGCCGGTTGGGTCAACGTCAATACGGAGCCGGACACTTGGAAAGCGAAAGACGGCCTTTTGGTCTGCAGCGGAAAACCAACGGGAGTCATGCGATCGGAAAAGCAATACGAGAATTTCATTCTGCATATCGAATGGCGGCATATGCGACCAGGCGGCAATTCCGGAGTGTTTGTGTGGAGCGACGGGTTCGTCCCCCAGGGCCGACGATTGCCGAAAGGAATGGAAGTGCAGATGCTGGAACTCGAGTGGGTCAATCTCCACCGCAAGGCGAATGGCGACCCGCAAGACATCGGTTACATTTCGGGCGAACTGTTTGGCGCCGGCGGCCTCACGGCCACCCCCGATAATCCGCGTGGCAAACGCAGTATGTCTTGGGAATTGCGCTGCAAGGGCGCCGGAGAATGGAACGTCTACGACGTCGTGTGCGTCGACGGGACGGTCAAACTCTCGATAAACGGAAAGTTCGTCAACTCCATTCGCAATGCGTCCCAGCGCAAGGGCTATCTTTGCCTGGAATCTGAAGGATCGGAAATCCACTTTCGCAATATCCGTATTCTTGAACTGCCGCCGGGGACCACGACGGCTGAGCAGACGGCACGCTTGATCAAGTGAATGGAATGACGGGATGGACCACCCCGCGCGAATTGCAGCAGCGTTCGACAACGCGTTCCACAAGAACTTGATCGCTCGCGGGGCCTGCTCCCATCGTATTCGGGTAGACAAAACGACCGGCTCGGCACATTACCCGCATCATCCCGTGAGAATCGAGCCGGGATCATCTGCCCGGACTTTGCCGGACACGCAGACGGTCGACCCTTGTATCAACGTGCAGGAGAAGTTCCGACGATGGATCAAGCACCGCGATTCAACGGGGAGGCGTTGGATCCCAGCGCGATGCGAGTTCGCTACGCCATCGCCACGTTTGCGGCGACGGGCTGGTTGTTCGGATACTTGCTTCTGGCCTCGCGCCTTCACCTGGTTCACTATTACCAGGTGTCGCCGACCGTCGATCCTTTATGGGGTGTTCTGGTGGCATCCAACGGTTTGCTTTGCCTTGGCCTGTTGCTGGCCGCCGCTTTGGCGATGGCCTGTGCGAGGACGGGTCGGCAACCGCTTACCTGGCTCGCACTCGCATGGTTCGTCCCGTCACTGGACCTCTGCCGCGTCATGGGCGGGCACTGGCCGGAGTCGTTTGCCGAGCCCTTGGGTTTCGCCCTTCTTACGGGTGTCGCCGTCAGCCGGGTGGAGCCCCGCCATTGGTTGCCGGCGCGACTGGAGGGCAGCGTCCGCAACACCCCATGGGCCAAAGTGATTTGGATCGTGAGCGCCCTGATCGGCACGTGGTGGTGGTGGGAGGCTTCGTCGGTCTACAACGGCTACTTGCTCGGGTTCAACGATTTTGGCCAGTTTGCGCAGCGGGTGGCCAATACATGGGAGGGTCGCGGCTTTTTGGTCGAATCTCCAGGGCTCCCGATATTCTGGGACCACTTTAATCCGGGGCTCATCTTCCTCGTACCCCTCTGGGGTCTCTGGCCCGACGCTCGTCTATTCATAACGCTCCAGGCCTTCTCGCTCGCCCTGACCGGGCCGCTTGCTTACTCCGTTGCCCGCACTCTGAGGTGTTCGCGAGGAACGGCCACTGCCTGGGCGGGCGCGTTGCTTGTCTGCCCCTGCCTGGGGCAACTCAATCTGAACTACACCTACGGTTGGCACCCGGTCAGTCTGGCATTACCCCTGTTGTTGGCCTCGCTCTGGCTGGTGCTCCGTGGTCATTCGTGGTGGGCATTGGTGTGCGCACTGGTGGCATGTAGTTTCAAGGAAAACGTGATTCTCATCGTCGGGTTGTTTTGCCTGGCGTGTGCGTTTGGAGCCTGGAAGACTCGCCGGTTTCCGGCAGCACGGCCCCTGACGACCTGCCTGCCGGCTCACGTGTGGCTGGTCGCGGCCTTCGGGTTCTTGGCGAGCCTTGTCATCATTACACGTTTGGCAGGGTTCTCGGAATACCAGCTTGCGCGTTTCGGAAGTCTCGGCCATACGCCACTCGAAATTGCGGCTTCCCCCGTGCTACGCCCGGGAGCCTTTTGGGCAGCCGTTTGCCAGGAACGGAACGCCTATTTCCTCGCCTGCCTTTGCATTCCGTTTGGAATATCCCACTTGATTCGCGGGTGGTTCCTGCTGCTACCGGCCGCACTTCCCCTGATCGTTTTGCTTGCCTGGGACCATCTTCCAGCCACAAGCATCGCGTTTCAGTACACAACCACCCTTCTCCCCCTGTTCTGGCTGAGCGCCGTTGCCGGCGCATCCTCCGCCGATTTCGGCACCGATTCCGGCGCGGATACTCCAAGTGGCACCCTGCGTGAAGGGACGACACGGCCGAACCATGAAGTCGCGGCAAGACGGTCAACGAAAGAAAACAGGGCGGCGCTCGTGCGAACGTCGGACCGCCGAGGGCCGGCCGCCCTGGGTGCGCTGAGCACAGCGTTTGTTGCATCAACGTTTCTTGGCGCCGTACCGTGGAGCATGGAAACGATCCCGAGCGTGATCGAGCAAACGTATGTCAGCGAAAGGGAGAAACGTCCGGCAAGGTCCGAACGGCTCGTCGGATCACCCGGGCATCGCATGCTGGAACACATCGTCGCCAGGACCCAACGCCGCGATTTGCGCGTCCTGGCTACCGGTCGACTGGCCGCTCACCTCTTGGGTTGCGCTCGAATTGAAACCGTCGGTCAGGTGTTGCAGCCGGAACGATGGAGCAGACTGAAACAGCGGGCCAAGGGTCGCAATCCGTTAACACAGTTTGATGTCATCATTCTGGATCGACTCGAGCAGTTCCAGCAATCCGCTGACGAAACGCGCGAGGTCTTTGCTCGAGCGATGGCGGCAGGGTTCGAACGGGTCGACCAGTCAAACGATATTGACGTGTTGCGTCGCAATGTGTCCGTACTTCCCTGGTCGGGGAAATACGTCTCGCCGGCAAGACAGGGCCACGCCGACGGCCGGAAGGTGTCAATGGCGAGCCAGGTGAACGGAAGCCCCGACGTAGAAAGCCGGATAGACCAGCGAAACGGCCACCATGCTACTCGGCGGGCGGGGGTAGTTAACGACCATCAAGACCAACACGACGGCCCAGGCCACGGAGCCGATCAGGAAGAGCGAGCGCCAACGGGGAGCCCGGTTGGGATAGACGAATCGGACCGGTATCACCGTCAATAGAGACAATGCCAACACCACAGCGAGCGTGCCCCACTGGCCAAGCCCTCCGAACCAGATGGCGAGGTAGAGAGATACGATATTCCAGTAAGAGGGAAACCCTCGAAAAAACCCGGCAGACTCATCTTTCGCCGACGTGTGAGAGAATCCGAGCAGGCTGGTGAGTAAGGGTGCCGAGGCCCACAGCCAGACCGGATCGGGCAGCCAGTTCGCTCGAATGATCAGTAGTACCGGAAGAAAGGTGTAGTTCAGGTAGTCGACCAGGTCGTCGATCGTACGACCGTCGATCTCCTTGCATGCTGCTCGAACGTCGATCCAACGAGCGATGGGACCGTCGACTGCATCAATTCCCACGGCAAGAATCATCCAGGCCAAAGCAGTTCGCACGTCGCCTCGGCAAATGGCCATTGCCGTCGCCAACGCCACGATGGCCCCGGAAGCCGTGAACAGGTGAGCCAGGTAGGCTGCCAGTCTGTGCGACAGGGTCGGGTTCATTTTGCAACTCGTTCGTAGGCTGGCTCGTGCCGTTCAAACCATGGTGTCTTCTTACGCCGGCGATCGGGAAGACGGTCCGTTTTGAAGTCACCGAACCGGGCCTTGCACGTGCGCGGCTACCCTTCTTCACGCCCCCGACGTTGACTCAACCGTGTGTGGCACCGGCGCCGGATCGAACCAGCGAGAAACCCACCAGATGGTCAGCAAGCTGGATAGCATGGAAAACGTTCGAAAAGGAAAGTAAATCGTTCCGTCAGGCGCCTGCATCGGATAGGGGATCAGTGCTGGAATGCCGAGTGTCGGTTCGCCTCCACCGAAGCGCAAGACGAGTCCCACGACCGCACCGGCTAACGCACCGATTCGCGACGCGCGTCGATAATAGAGCCCCATCACCAGTTGCGGAAACAGGACGACAAAAACCAGGTCGGCACTCAGATACCACAACGTATAGACACTGTTCACGCTAATGGCCAGCGCCGCCCCGACACCACCGACCACCACGATCATCGTTCGCATCACAATCATCAATTCGCGTTCCGAACAACCGGGTTTCCAGGGTCGGTAGATGTTCCAGGCAAACATGGATGAAGCCGAAAGGATCGACGAGTCGACCGATGACATGACGGCGGCCGCAACCGCGCAGAGGCCTACGGTAGCGACCCAGACCGGAGTCAGGTACCGCAGGACATAGGGAAGCACCATGGCCGCATCAGGCGGCGGGCCGGCGGCGGTGGCCGACCAGTCGGCTGCCGCACCAGCCATGCCAAGCAAGCCGGCGGGTATCGCCATCAGAAAACAACCAACGCCCGCGATGACGGATAGGCGCCGGGCTGCGCGATCGGATCGACATGCAAACACTCGCTGAAAATAAACCTGCCAGGGGATGCCGCCCAGAACCAGCAAGAGCCCGATGTCGGCCCATTGCCAGGCCCACGGCTGCGGTCCTCGAAATGCGCTGAGCGACGGGAGAACGTTGGCAGCTTCGCCATAGTGCTCTCGATAGAACGTGAGCGCCGTGTCCCATCCGCCCGCATGCGATAATGCGAAGGGCAGTGCCAAACAGGTGCCGCCGGCGATGCAAAGAAACTGAAGGGCATCGGTGTAGGCAACCGACCAAAGCCCCCCGACCATGGTGTACACGACGGCGATTAGCGCCGACACGACGATCGCCGTTGTCGGAGGTAGTCCGAGGATCGTGGAAAAAGCGGCCCCGAGCGCTGCCAGAATGGCCGCCATCCAGAACAGTTCGCCGAGTAAGGCCGGCAGATAAAGTAACGCCGCCGTGCGACGCCCATAGCGCTGGTCAAAAAGATCCAAGAGGGTCGTGTAACGCAATCGGCGCATCGTGCCGGCAAAGACCAGACCGCCGATGATCAGACTCAGTCCGTAACACCAGGGCGCCTGGGCCCAGACTAACCCCCGAGCAGAATCATAAACGGCCTCGGCCGTTCCGTTGATGTACCCGCCGCCGACCCAGGTTGAGACAAGCGTCGCGATCGCCAGCCAGAGTGGTAACCGCCGACCGGCCAGCAACAGCTCGGACGCGACCGGTTTCTGGCCCCGATTCCGAGCACCAAACGCACCGATTAGAAAGAAAAGAGCGTAGAAGGCGGAAATCGTAGCAATGCCGAAGATCA
Source organism: uncultured Pirellulaceae bacterium (assembly GCA_964395615.1). Lineage (GTDB taxonomy): Bacteria > Planctomycetota > Planctomycetia > Pirellulales > Pirellulaceae > CAYNDU01. The sequence continues at coordinate 5,783 of CAYNDU010000379.1, forward strand.
TTAATTACCGGGCCACCGTCATACGTGCTCGCGATCGCCAATCCGCCGCTCAATGTAGTCTACCAGCTCGGCCACGCTGATGACGTCGATCACGTCTTCGTCCACACGAATGGCAAATTGGGTTTCAATATCCAACGTCAATTCCGCCATGGCCAGCGAATCGACGCCGAGCGAGTCGAGTGTGTCATCCGTCTTTGGCCGTCGACCCATCTTCTGTTGAATCAGATCAGCCAGCTTCTCGGCAACATCAGGCATGGATGCTCAACTCCAACTTTGTTATCGGCAGGCGCAGCGAAACGATAGCGTATACGTTCTTTAAGGGAAAGGACGT
>CAYNDU010000380.1:0-6085 GCA_964395615.1 uncultured Pirellulaceae bacterium
CTATCCCGGCGACCCAACACCGCACATCGACGAGCTGGCGCAGCAATCGACCCGGGTCGAGCGCGCGTACGCCTCTGTCGCCTGCGCGTGGTGAATCTCCTGCTCCAGGTGCCCGTTGGCAGCCAGAACGTCGAGGCGCCCGTCCAGGTCATAGTCAAAGAAGAAAATGCCGAAGGTCAGTTCCAGGCGAGTGATCGGGCCGAGTCCGGTGGCGACGCTCGCATCCAGAAACTGCAGCGGTTCATTCATGGACACATAGAGGGCCGTCATTTCGTTCGAGAAATTTCCGATGGCAATCCCGAGTGTCGTGTCATTGCGAAACCAGCCGGCGTCAATACCCATCGCTCCCCGAGCCTGCCCCATGCTATCGAAGGCAACACCGGTCGTCGCACCAATTTCCTCAAATCGCTGTCCGCCCACGTTGTGTAGTACGAAGTTCTGTACCGTATCATTGGCCAGAACCAAATCCATCCAGCCATCCGAGTCCAGGTCGACCGCTGCCAGTCCCAGTGTCTTGGCCATCGGCACTCCTGTCGCCGGATTTCGGATCCGAAGGCCCCACTCCTCCGACGCGTCACGAAAACGACCGTCCCCTTCGTTCAAATAGAGGTAGGGAAATGTGCCGGAAAATGCGAGCGGCGGGCCGTAAGCGCGCGACGTACCGTCGACCGAAAACTGCTGGGCCAGATCGGCCTGTCGGGACCATCGGACGTAGTTTCCAACCGCAAGGTCGAGCCGCCCGTCGTTGTTCACGTCAACCCAGGCACACGAGGTGCTCCATTCCGTATCGTCACCGCTCACACCGGCGGAAGCCGTGACGTCGACGAATGTCCGGCCATCGTTCCGATAGAGACGATTGCTCCCCACCGCTGTCAGAAACAGATCCGCGTCGCCATCGTTGTCCATGTCGCCGGCTGCGACGCCCATTCCGTAGAGCGGCGTGTCGAGTCCCATTTCGGTTGTAACGTCCTCGAAATGCCAGCCCCCGTCGTTTCGGTACAATGCCATTCGCGCATCGCCCTGCGGCTGATCCGTTTCTTCACCGAAAGTCCAGCGGCGCGAGTTGACGAACAAGATGTCCGCATCTCCGTCACCGTCGTAATCAAACAACGCACATCCGCTGCCCATGGTTTCCGGCAGGAGCTTCTCTCCCTTCGCGCCGTTCTGGTGGTGAAATGTGATCCCGGCCTCTCGTGTCATCTCGACCCATGCAACGGACGGGGCCTTTGAGCGTGGAGTCGATCGCAACTCCGGTAACGCTAGTTTGGCTTCCCGGACGTCACCTTCGGCCGTCGGCCAGCTCAACCACACCACGCCGGCCACGACCAGCGACGCAAGGACCAGAATGGCGAGCGCCGATCTCCGCATGGCACGACCCACGCGCTGATCGCGCTGAGTTACATAGCTTCCCACGTTTGGCTTCACTCGTTCCCTCCATGGCTATCGCTCGGTTCAGACTCGGGCCGAGCATCCTTGCCCGGCACTCCGCGACTAAGAGAATAGATCACCAGTTTCTCCGCCGCGTGATTGGCCGCCGGGTATCGCTTCCTGGCTAGTGCGATGGCCCGATCACGCGCATTGTCGTCAACACGGTAACGGCGATGCAATTCCTGATGGTGTCGAGCCCGTTCGCTTTCGCCCAGCTGCGAGTAAATCAGCGACAGATTGTAATGGGCGGTCACGTTTTCGGAATCCAAAGCCAGCGTGCGCTTGAATTGCTCAACCGCCTGCTTTAGCAGCCGTCCACGTTGATCTTGTTGCTGCTCGGCAAAGAGACGTTGAGATCGATAGAAAAGCGTGATCCCAAGCTCATTAATGACTTGATAGTCGTTTTGGAAGTTGAAGCCGCGCCGCCGGCGTTCCGCTGTATCATCTTCCAGGACTTTTCGAAAATTCTTCTCTGCCTCCTCCAAGTGCCCCTGCTCCCGATTGACCAGGCCACTCAACCAGGCCAGTGTCCAGGCAGGCGCATTCGGGTCTTCCGCCATGGCCGCTCGACGTAACGCCGCCACCGCCTCGTCCAGACGTCCCTCACGGTAGAAAACGCGGGCAAGGTTCAGCGGTCCGTCGTAGCGGCCAAGAGCCTCGACTCGTTCGAAGGCGTCGGCTGCCTGGCGTAATTCCGCCTTTCCTTTCAGGAGCATTCCAATGCCATAGTCATTCCAACGTTGCCATGCCGGGATACTGCTCTCTGCATTTGGTATTTCCGATCGAGCGCTGGCGAGAGGAATCTCGATCCGATCGCTCGCCAACACGGTAATCGGAAGGTCGTTCCGATACGGTCGGTTCGGAAGCTGGTTTCTCAAACTGACTCCATGCTCCGCCTGAGTCTTCCCGACAAACTCCATATACTCGCTGTCGAATTTCCGGTACATCAGGGACAATTCGACGCGAATCGAACCGGTCACATCATCGGGAACGTCCAGCAGATAATGAACGGTCTGACCCGCTCCAGGAGGTATCTGATGATTGTACAACGGGACGAAGATATCCTGACCGTTTCGTCGTGCGATACGGTGACCATCGCGGTCCAACATGAAAACGTTGACGAAGTGTGCCCAGGGGTCCACACGCCGTTCATGATCCAACGCGCCGCTCTCGCCGATTATCCGGTCCCCGGCCATCACTCGAATGTGCAGCCATATCTGATTGGAGTCGGTCGTACCCTGCGTAAAAAGATGACCGAGTTTCAAGGTACGAATCACCGTCTCGATCAAGTATTGCCGCCCCGGTTGCAAGGTTGGGACGTCGGGCCGTAACGGTGCCCGTAGAGCAGACTCGATCGTCCCGCCGTTACGCACCCCGAAGATGTCGACCCGCATGCATTCCTTGAGAAACTTCTGGTGTGCTTGAGTCGCCTCGTCCAGTCCATGCAACCAGGTGATGCCCGTGTTGGCGCCGAGAAAAAGGTGATCGTGGACCGACAATTCGTCGTGCCCGGGATAGGAGCGGGCCCCGAAATCGTCCGAAGCTTTCAGGGGCATATGGCATCCGTTGCAGTTTTCCTCGGCCGTTTCGGGGTAGTAGAAGCTCCGGGCTCCCGTGCCGGACACACCGCTCAGCAAGAAACTGTCGTAGTGGTTCTGCCCTCGTAAGAACTCCTTGTAGTGCGTCACTGCCAAAGGAAGACTCACCTTATGGCACACGGAACAGAACTCGGCCGTCTTGTGGAACGGTTTAAGAAACTGCTGCTTATGGAAGGACGGCTTTGCTTTGACCAAAGTCTGGTTGATGAATTGCAAGATCGAATTCTTGCTATACGCAAACGGATAATGAATCGGTTCCTCGATCACATAGTCTCCGTTGCCTCGCGTGCTGTTGGCGTGAGTGATCGCATGGCAGGCACTGCACGTGATGCCGGAGTGGGCCGTTGCGTCATCGATCAAATCGTAATCAGGGTCGTCGAATGCCCCGCTGAAAAACGGGACCGGATCATGGCAGCCCGCACACCACCGGGCCGCCCGGACGTTGCCGTCCCGCTCGGTCAGGACCTTCCGCGTTTCGATGATGGTTGCCAGGTAGGCGGGGTTATTGAATGAGCTGAGGTGGTGTTGGCTGTTGAGCCAATCGCTATGCACGTCGCCGTGGCACTTCTTGCAGTACTCGTCCATCATGAGCGCCGCTGATGGAATCAGCTTTCCGTTCTGTGTGCGAGCCAGCGACGGCTCGAAGTATTGTTCCCCTTCGCGGGGCGCTTCGGCGTACCAGTCCCGTGGGTCCTGCAACTGAATCCAGACCATGACGGCGACGACCAGGGCCACCCCGCATCCATACGCGATACCGACGCGCCACCGGATCCGACGGCCAGCCAGGCGGTGGAGCCAATAGAGCCAGACCGCCAGAATCGGAGTCACCACGTGCAGCCAGTAGATCACGCTCCGGATCGTCCGGTCCTTCAACTCGAATAACCCTTCAATTCTCACCAACAGCAGGCCACTGACCAGAAGCGTCAGGCCGATCGCGAACAATGCGTAACCCAACCGGACCGCTCGGCGATTACGCCGGTTGCGAGCACGCCTCCAATGCAGTGTTCCGAAGACTACGTAAGGAATGAGGACGAGTAGTCCCGCGAGAATGTGGAACAAGAACATAAAGAGGTAGAACCGGTTCTGGTAGACAAGCGCATCTCCCCATTGCCGACTCGCCCACTCTGTCGCCGTGATGGTCGCCAGATAGATCGAGTTCGCTCCGAGGAGCCCGACAACAACCAGAATCAAGTTGAAGAGGACACGCAATCGCCACCCAATGACCGGACGATATGTGCGCCCGGAATCCACGGGTTCCACCGGACTGTCTGACTGCCGACTGGACATTACTTGCTGTTCCGTGAGCTGACCGTTTCGCGTTCCTCCGCCACCTGACGCCAGAAACGGAGCGGATTCTGCTCACGAGTCTGGTAGTCGCGGACGTACTTTGTGTACGCTGCCGAGTGGGGAACCGGGTCGTCCAGTGCGTAAGGGTAGAAAGCCATGTCTCGAAATGGAAGCGGTTCGACGGTCTGACCGTAGAGCGTGTTCAGGTCAGCGTCCTTGTCATACCCAATACTACGCAGAATGAAGTCGCGTTTCCACCCGACCGGAGGCTCGGCTGGAACCTCGAAGGCCAGCGTGATTGCGTCTCCCGCCCCGATGACTGCCAACTGGTCGTCGGCTGTCAGCAGCAGTTCTTGGACATCACCATATCGAGTAAATCGGCCACGCATGGGCGGCCAAAGCGGAGACGGATCGACCACATCGTGCAGATAGGTCCGAGGCTGATCCTCTACGTACGGACCCGGCCGCGAAAATCCACGATAAGCCAAATCCGCCGACACCAGACGCAACCGGTGCGATCGCGTCGGTTGCCGCCGTTCATCGACTGAAATGAAGGCCCGATCCCAATAGATCTCGGCCGAAGTTCTGATCTGCACGCGGTAGTTTTCCGATAAGAAACAGTCGGACAAATCGACGGCAATCGTCTTTGTCTTTCCTCCCGGAAAACCCATGAACGGCATTGCCTGACGCCAGTGCAAGTCTTCGTCCTGCACCCAAACCGACGGCATTTGCGGTCCGTCCGTCTCAGGGTCCTGGCGAAACGCAACGTTGAGTGACGTATCGGTCGGCATGATCCAACCGGTCAAGAACAAGATGACTTCGCTCGGGTGGTCAAGATCGCCCAGATCAAGTTCGATCCAGTGGGGCGTCGTCAACCCCTGCCGAATCCTGTGGTCGAATGCGGTAACCACCCTGCCATCGGCCTTCTCGAGAATCCCCAGCACGTCGCGCCCACGTTGGTCCTGGGCCGAACGCGGTAAACGGGGCTTCGACACCGTGAAAAGACGCGGCTCGGCAATCTCAGCCGGCCCGACTTTTTCATTCGTGTAGATCTCGCAGTCAGCCGGGTGATCGACGGCCAACAGTTCGACCTGATCGAAATAGCCGGCCTCCCACAATTCCTCCGTCAACTGAACCAGGTATTTACTTCCGGTCGGCACCAGGCGGTCGCCAGGTATCAAGAGATACTCCCACGGCCTTGTCGGCGCCTGCCCTCCGTCCGCCGTCTGGAGTCCGATGGGTGCCGCCCAAAGACAGTCGGTAAAAAACTCGAACCGGTCACCCGTCCAGGTGTAGACGTAGGGGCAGGAGCCCTTAAGAGCCATCTTCTCGCAAATCGCCACGTTGCGGCCGACGTCAACAAGGTCCTGCGGTACACCATTCGTCCAGACGATTCTCAGCTGTTCCGCCTTCGCTCGGTCTCCCAATCCAAAATGAACCGTCGCATTCGTAACAACTTGCGCCTGATACCAGCCGGCGGCGCGTAACTCCACCATGCTGCCGATCGCGTGGTGGTTACAACGGCCCTTATTATCCGACTGGCCCATTGGATACAAAGTAATCCATCCGTTCTGACTGTCCCCTTGATTGCAAAGCAACTGAAGTCCCTGTTCGGTCACGAGAGCCAGGTCCTGATCACCGTCACGATCCAGGTCCTCGGCTACAATCCGCGTCACGGCTTGCGTCCGTCCCCACACGATGTCGGGCCGCGTGTTAAATAGAACCCGCCCCATTACCCAGCACGCGCGGCGGCGCGCCCTGCCCCATGCCGA
>CAYNDU010000381.1:0-6080 GCA_964395615.1 uncultured Pirellulaceae bacterium
TCTGTAAAGTGGCCCCGCGCACGGTCAGCAAGTGGTTCGACTCGGGCCGCCTGAAGGGTTACCGGATCCCCGGTTCCCAAGACCGACGTATCCCGCGCGAGTATTTAATCAGATTCCTGAAAGAGCACGGAATGCCTCTTGGCGACCTCGAAGACGAGGCAATGGCCAAGGTGCTGATCGTTGCTCAGGATCAGGTATTAATCGAAAACATGAAGCGGGAATTGCCTCCCGAAAAGTCGTTCAAGGTTGCCGTAGCAGCGAGCGGCTTCGAGGCAGGAATTCACGCGGAAAGTTTTCATCCCGATTGCATTATCGTCGATTTCTCGATCGGACGCGTTGAAGCGTTGCAGATCTGTCAGAATCTACGGAAGAACAATGATTTTTCCGAGACGATTCTGATCGCTCTGCTTCCGGACGACGGCAGCCCGATGAGTTTCGATCGATCAAGCATCAACGAGACGTTTAAGAAACCGTTTGACGCCAGCTTGCTCGCCGAGCGGTTGCGGACTCTGATCGGTGCCAAGAAGGAACTGGTCTGAGAAACCCGCGACTGCCTGAGCGCTTTCGCCGACGCTATCAACCTGTCGCAGACGGACCCCTGCGACGGTCTTCATAACTTCGACGGGACGGTCGAAAGAATCGGCCAACGAGGACACCGGAGTTCCCGGCTCCGGTGCCCTCCCCTCGAGTTATCCGCTCGTCGTCAATCGGCGAGCTTTTTTAATAGCTCTTTCGCTTCTGCTTTGTCTCGCACTTTCCGTGCCACTGCGCGGGCGACAGCAGTCGCACGCGGTCGGAGCGTCTCGTTCTGCGCCGCCGCGACGGCCAACCGGAGCATGCCCATGCTCGGGTATCGTTCGACCACCTGCAGCACCAGTTCGCGTTCCGCGTCACGTGCTGCCGCATCCCAGGCCTTTCGACACATGTCGACCCGCTGCTGATCCGACATTTGCAGGCCGAATTGTCGAGGCAAGCGAATGTATCCGCGCAACGCTCGCACCTGGTAGGATGAATTCGTGTTCTTGGCCAGCGCCAGCAACACGGGTCCTGCATCGGCAGACATCCATTCGCCTAACAATCGAGTGGCCGTGTCCTGGGACCGGGCGTCTTTCGAGACCGCCATCCGGCCCACCGCCTCCAACGCTGTGGGGCCCCCCATGTCCTTCAATGTCTCGAGGATTGCCTCCCTGACCGCGACCGGAGCATCATCGAGGGCCGTCGACAACTTTGCGGCGCATGCCTCCCGCTGCGGCATGCGGACCGCTGCCTCTTTCAGCGCCTGGATCGATACCTGGCCGTCCTCGGCGTGCGCAGGCTTCACCACGCGCTGGATCAACTCGTCGATATGCTCCAACCGGGCCACCTGGCCAAGCGCCTCCAAGGCGACTGCCCGAACCTGTCCGTTGGGATCCTCAAGAGCGGCCAACAGAGGTGCCACCGCATCGATGCGTCTTCGGCCAATTAACTCGATGATGGCAAGCCGCTGGGCACCTTTGGCTGTGGCCAATCGGCCCACCAACTTCTCATCGACATCGGTTCCCGGCAGGGCGCCCAGCGTCTCGAGGACCGCGGCAGCGACCGCTGCTTCCGAATCGCCGGCCAGCGGCAAGAGAACCGGCAGGCAGGACGCATCCCCTAGCCCCTCCAGAACACCGATGGCGGCCACGCGAACCTGAGTCGGGCCCTTTTGTGCCGCGGCCAGCACGGCAGGCAACGCCTCGCGATCGCCCCGGTCGGCCAACGCGAGGATCAACAGAGCCTGGCGTTCAGGAGCCAGACCCGGCAAGGCGTCGGCCAGGCGCTTCGAGATGCCCTTACCACTCAGTTCCCGAGCCGTCGTCAAGGCGAGCGAGACCATCACCGGGTCACTCGATCGCAACAAGTCGATCAACGGTGCAACCCCGTCGCCGCCTCGGGCCATAATCGCCCCGCGAGTCGCTTCCACGATCCGCTGCTTCGGAACGTCGGCCGCTCGCACCTGTTCGTACAGCTCCAGGGCTGCTGCCCCTTGCCCCTTGTCCAGCATCCCCTCGGCGCACCGTATGCACCCGTCGGCAACCTCCGAACGAACAACTGCCGGGACGTCTCCCAACGCGGCTCGCAAAGCGGCAACCGATGGGCCGTCTCCGATCTGAGCCAGGGCCGCCGCCGCGGCACCGGCCGCTCCGCCGTCCGAGCCACGCAGGTGTTTGATCAGGCCGGCGACCGCTTGAGGGTCTTTTCGTACGCCGATCGAATTGATCACGCCAATCAGGGTCCGGCCTTCAAGCTTCGTCAGGGCCTCGCGAAACGCCTTATCGGCCGCCGATCCCGGAATGACCTCCAGAGGAATCCTGGCCCAGGACGAGAGTTCGCGGTCGGGCAATAGGGCAGCCAAAGCGGGCACCGATTTCTCGGAGCCCCAAATTGCCAGTTTCTTACAAGTGATGGCCTTTTCAGCCTGCGAAGCGCTCGATTGAAGTACTGCGATCAGGGACGGTTCGTCCTCGGCCAATGCGACCGAGGGAGCCGCCAACCAACTAAGGAGTGTCAGGCCGAAGCTGACAGCCAGCGTGTATCGAAAACCGTTCATGGTAGGATCCTTGTACGAGGAATCGTCGGTGTTTTTGTTCGGGTGATCAATGACTTCGCCCACGTATGGGACGAGGTAAAGGGGGCAGGAGTCAATTGTGCGAAGCACCCTACGGGCCGTTCCGGCAATTGCTGACCCCTTTACCCTCCTGAAGGCACGGCCGAGCGATGATGACCGTGCGGTGGTCGGATCATAAACGCCACGGTGCACGGAGCGCCTCGCTACGTAATCGATTCGCCTGATCATCATTCGAAAACCGGCAGGTCACCGGATCAAACGTGAGTTTGCGCCCGAGGAGCAAAGCGGTATTCGTTGCATGGCAGGCGATATGCGAATAGCTCGCGACATCTGCATTACCCTTGGGTTTGCCGCGTGTCTTGACACAGTCGAGGAAGTCCCGCACGTGAAAGGTCGCCGGATATCCGCCGATCTCCGCCACTTTTCTGCCGGCGAGCAGCGCCGGCGAACTGAGCACGAATTTTCCGCTGTCTCCCGTTTCCACCCAGCCGTCGTCACCCTCGAACCGCACGGGGCAAGAGCCCAACGGGAGCCAGTCTTTTTCTCGAAAGATGAGCTCGATGCCGTCTGCATACCGTGCCACGATCTGGTCATTTTCCGGCGGGTTGTATTCGACCGGTGCCGTCGCATCCTTTCCGGCCGCCCATTGACAGAGATCCACACAGTGTGAACCCCATTCCAACACGCCGCCGCCCGAAAACCGTCCGTTTTCCTCGAAGCAACCCATAAACCCGCCCCCTTTCTCGAAGTGAAAGGCGGTCAACATGTGATGATTGAAGGGGCGCCAGGCGGCAGGGCCAAGGAACATATCCCAGTCAACTTGTTCGATTGGCGGAGCAACCTCGGGCGTCAGCCAGCCGCTCATCTTGGCCGTCATTCCCATCGGGTGTGCGTAGACTCGGCGGAGTTTACCGAGCCGGCCCGTACGTGCCAATTCGCAAGCAAAGGCAAAGTGCGGCAGATTGCGCCGTTGGGTCCCGACCTGAAAAACTCGGCCGCAACGGCGCATCGTCTCGGCCAGAATCAAGCTCTGCGAGATGTTCTTCGTGCATGGCTTCTCGCAATACATGTCCTTGCCGGCGCGCGCCGCGTGCATGGCCGCCGTTGCGTGCCAATTCGGACCCGTTGCGATCAGAACCGCGTCGATGTCCGAGCGGCCCAATAACTCGCGAAAATCTCGGTACATGCCGCAGTCGCTGTTGCCATACTTTTCGTCCGCGATCTTCTTGACCGCAAGTCGTCGCTTCTGCTGCACATCGCAGACGGCCACGAATTGAACATCGGGCTGTGGCAAGAAGCAACTCAGGTCGTACGTGCCGCGGCGTCCGATCCCGATGCCTCCCATCACGATTCGCTCGCTCGGCGAAACCGTGCCGTCCTTGCCAAGGGCGCGACCCGGAATGACCTGGGGCGCCGCGAGTAGAGCCCCTGCTCCAGCCATCTGCGTGACGAATTGCCGCCGGTTGAATCGCCTGTCATGTCGCGGCATGGGATACCTCCTGTTAGATGCGAGTCCAGAGAGAGCACCTTGGGGCGCTCGGTCCTGTGAGTGTCAGTATGTGTGAGTGTCGGTATGACGGTCCTGCAAACAGCGGTTCCCGCCAACGGCGGTTGTCGATCCGGGCATCGCCGTTCGCCTGGCACCGGTGAAATCGCAGGAGATTAGATTCTAACTCCGTTTGCTGGGTCGTGCATGGCCCGTGCGGCAATTTGCGACTCGGCCCGCGACGGAAACCGTCCTCGCGCCGTTCGGCGCCACACTCCGGAAAGAATTAGACCGGGGTTGACGTTGGTGGTTAAGACCGTGGTCCGATTTCGGTTAGTGGGGTGTGGTCCCCCGGTACTCGGGGCCGAACGATGCCGGTAGGGCACTCGACGTGGCCCGAATCGAGCCTAGAATAGACGTCTTTCCCCGGGAATCCGGGAATCTGCACCGCCACGCCGACGCCGCATGTACCCATTATGGGGCCCTCAATGAACCCGCTGTCTCATTTTGATGCCGAAGGCGCCAGCCGCATGGTTGACGTGGGCGACAAGCGGGTGACCGAGCGATCGGCCCGGGCCACAGCCGTCGTATGCATGGAAGCTGCCACACAACGCCTGATTCGCGATCGGCAGCTGGTTAAGGGCGATGTACTGGAGGTCGCCCGGCTGGCCGGTATCCTGGGAGCTAAGCAAACGGGTACGTTGATTCCCTTATGCCACCCGCTGTCGCTGGACGCCGTTTCGGTTGACTTTGCGTTTCTTGACGAGTGCCGGGTTCAAATCGAAGCTCGAGTGCGGTGTACCGCACGCACGGGAGTCGAGATGGAGGCGTTGACCGCCGCAACCGTCGCCGCGCTGACCATTTATGACATGTGTAAGGCCGTCGACCGGAAGATAGTGATCGAGCGCGTAAGGCTCGAAGAAAAGTCGGGAGGGCGCAGCGGGCATTTTGTTCGCAGCGATGCCGGTGACGGAGCAGCGGGTTCCGACGCACCGTAGTCACGAAGGGAGTCGTACGTCAGCGCGAATCGCCAAAGAGGATCGACATCGGCGGCGCACCCGGAAAGCGATTGGCGATGTCACGAAGCGAAGCCGATCGGCGAGTAGTCGAAGAGACGAATGGATCATACTGAACTGGGATGGGAATTATGAGTCAAGTTGCAGGCCGTCGTCGCTCGTCGGCATCGCCCCTTCACGAGTTGTTCGCGTGCGTCGTTCCCGAGTTGAGCGAGGTGGAAGATGTTCTTCGCCGGGAGATGCGCAGTTCATATCCGTTTGTCGACGAAATGGTGCGATACGGGTGCATGTTGGGCGGAAAGCGCTTACGACCTGCGTTGCTCCTGCTGGCCGCCAAGGCAGCCGGGCAGGTGACGGAACAACACATGCTGCTTGGCGCCGTCGTGGAGATGATTCACACGGCGACGCTGGTTCATGACGATGTGCTCGACCACGCCCTCGTGCGGCGGGACCTGGCTACCGTGAACACTCGATGGGATGATGAGGCGAGCGTCCTGTTGGGCGACTTTCTGTTCACGCACGCGTTCTACCTGGCCAGTACGCTCGAGTCGACTTTGGCATGCCAGTGGATCGGTCGGGCAACAAATGTCGTGTGCGAAGGCGAAATCCGCCAGAAAGGATCGCGTGGTCAGTTCTCGCTGGGCGAATCGGAGTATCTTCAGATACTCGATGCGAAAACTGCCGAGCTTTGTGCGTGTTGTTGCCGATTAGGTGCCCATTACGCAGGGGCCGATCCGACAGCAACCGAACGGCTTGAACGGTATGGTCGAGCATTGGGAATCGCCTTTCAAATCGCCGACGATTTGATGGATGTCGACGGGGACGAGACGACTGCCGGGAAGTCGTTGGGAACCGATTTGCAATCACAAAAACCGACCTTGCCTGTCATCCGTGCGCTGCAAGTGGCGGATCCGACCCAACGCGCGGAGATCGAGTCTATTCTGGCGGACCCCGACAGCAGCACGCTGGGCCGGTTGCGCCCTATCTT
>CAYNDU010000382.1:0-6072 GCA_964395615.1 uncultured Pirellulaceae bacterium
TGTGCGAAGCACCCTACGGGCCGTTCCGGCAATTGACTCCTGACCCCTTTACCCTTCCCTCGGAGGGCGGGGGTTGTGACGCCCTCTCTTACGGTGGAATTCACGTTGAACGGAGCAGAAAAGTAGGACGATTAAGGCCTCCTTACGTAGAATATGGGTACAGGGCAAGAGATGAGGAGGCAATACGATGCGATCGCGCAAACGGAATCCGCGGGTGTTCGAACCTACGGACCGCGACATTCGTCGCGAGTGCGAGAAAATCCAGGAAAGATGGTCCGAAAAGGAACGCAACAAGCGAGCTGGGCGATCCAAGGTGAGGCACTGGCTGCCACCGATCGTCGACAGCGAGTTGTTGTTTCCGGACGGAAACCAACTGTCCAGCGATTTACCTGCCGGCTAGGCCGCTTTTCCAACCCGCCGGTTGAATGGACTGATCAGCAAACGCCGATCTTTTTCTCAATCCGGATCGGTGGCGATCGGCTTGTGCGCTAAACGGTCCTGTAACCGTTCTCGGCCTTCGGCCTTGAACGGATACAGGGACATTAAGCGGTGGCGTCAATCGGTCGTCCAGGCGCTGCTGGCTTCTTTGCCGTAACGGAGTGACAGTTGCAACCCGCTTCCGTTGGCCGTGTAGAACATGCGTCCGTTGGATATCTGCGCGCCGACGCACTGCAGCACGTCGACTGGTGGGCCGGTCGAGACGAGTTGATTGTCTCGGCTCGTGTCGATCATGTCCATATTTGGCCCCAGCAGGTAGTTGCCATCCATGGTAAACCGGGTGCAACGGTACCCGTGCGTCAGGTCACACAGCTTGTGACCGGTCTTCGCATCGAGCAGATATCCATTCTGGTATTGGGCATGAGTAAAGAGTTTGTCGCCGGCGATCGTGACGACGTGAATGGCTCGTTGCACGGGATCGGATTTCCAGACGAGTTGCCCGGTGGCCGCGTCGAGACACCAGACATAGTTCTTCTCTCCCTTGACCGGATTGTAGCCTCCAAGATAGAGTCGATTCTTGGCAACGGACGGCGCACAACCGGCATGGACCGAGTAGTCCGTGGTCAGCCAGCGAATGGAACCGGTACGCGGGTCGAGGGCGGCGGTTACCCCCAGGTTCTTCTTGTTGCCGAAGTAACATGAATAGAACAACGAACCGTTGGCCAGGCAGATACCCGCATCGTCACCTCCGTTTCCATACTCGGAAAAGTCACGTGTCCAGACCTCGGTACCGGTCTTTAGGTCCCACGCTCGCAGCAGCGGCCGTTGATCGGACGAGAAACCGAACGTGCTCTGATGTTCGAATAGCCAGGACCGCCCGGTGTACTTGCCGGTACTGAACTGATAGAAGATAAGCCCTTGATCGATGACCGGAGTGACCTGCCGGTTCCAGCTGGGCGATCCGCTGAACGGCGCTTCCCAGACCACACTTCCGGTGGCCGCATCGAGGCATCTCAGGCGGCATACTTTTAGTCCTGCCTGGGGAACGTAGAGCCGTTCGTTATGATACGCGGGCGTCGTAAACGAGACGTGCACTCCTGGGAAGAAACGTCGCCACAGCAGGCGGCCCGTTTCTTGCTCGACGGCCATTACTTGTCCTTCGGCCGTGTGCGTGTACATTCGTCCTCCGCCAAAAGTGGACAGGTGCTTAATGGTCCCCTCGCAGCGGCGGATCCACCGGAGCGATGCCGGCGGTTGAAGACTCTGATTCGTACGGTTTGTATTGCCTTGATTGGCGAAGTGAGCGTCCCAGTCATGCTCGGCCGCGGTCCGAGTCCCGGTCAGCGGGCTGCGAATCGACGATAGCCTCAAAGGCTTCGACGGCGGATCGGCCTTTCCGTCAGGGCCAAGAAGATACAAGTATCCATCCTCGCCTCCAAAGGCAATTTGGCCATCGGACACGGCGGCTGGAGCTGTAATCGGTCGGCCGAACGGAGTGGCGAACGAAAAGGGCGGTTGGACGCCTGTCAAATCAACGCACGTCAGTCGGCCGTCGAGCCCGCTCACGATGACATGTTGTCCGGCCAACACGGGGGGCGCGATGGACGGAAACTGGCCCATCGGGATCGTCTTGCCATTCTCGTGCCGGCATAAACCCAGCTCCTGCTCCGGTCGGCACCGATAAAGGGCGCCATCGCGGATACTCACAGCGGCGAACCCCATGCTGTCGTCACCCTGCCAGCTGGTGCCCGTTCCGGGGACAAACGACGGATTCACCTTCCGGTCAACAAGTTTGAGCACTTCGATACTGCCCGTGTTATCGCGACGAAACCACTGGCGATACACGGTCCCCTTCCCGTCCAGGCTCAATCCCAAAGTCGACGGACTCTCGTTTGGCGCGTGGCGTGCGATCAGCTGCGCTTGCTCGCCCTGGTCTTCAAGCCAAACGACGCTTCCACCGGCAGGCACGACAAGCCGCTTTCCATGAGCTGCCATATTACGTGAACAGAGAAACTGTTCCCGCCACGTGACCCGTTTACCCTTCTGGTGTTTGAGCCAATCGATGCCGCTCCACCGATCCCCCTGATATTTGAGCACCTCGTGCACGAAGTCCCATTTCCACTGGATTCGGCCTTCAGGCGTCATCGCGAACACACGTGATCCCAGCGTCACACAATAAACTCGATCATTCGACACGACCGGGCAGCTGAAGATCGGTTCGCCCCATTCGATCCGGCGGACGAGCTTTCCGTTGTCCGCGCGAAGCACGTAGTAATTCCCTCCCATCGTGCCGAAGTGGACATACGGGCCGATGACGGCCGGAGAACTGTAGTTATTGCAATTAAGGGCCCCTCCTTCACTGGAGAATGTCCATATCGGGTCTCCAGTGCGCTGATCCAGGCAATGCATGACTCCGGATCCATCGAGCGCGAAGACGCGGCCGTCGGCAATTGCCGGGGCGGCGAACACCGCGTCCGATAGCGGTACGGCCGCGACCAATTTGAGCGGGAGCGTAATCCGCGCGTCGACGGCATTTCCAGTGTGTTCGGCGTCATGTTGGTACTGAAACCAGTCGGCTGCATTCGACCAGAGGGATGACGCTGCGGTCGCTGCCAGAAAGAGCAGCGAGCGAATCAATAGACGGGAGGCGGTCATCGGCGGGTCCTTTTCGAGCAAGAGCTACGTTACCGGACCAGTATCGCACAGGCGAATAGGCCCCTCAACCGCGCACTCAGTCCGACTCGGCCGCGAAGAATGGACGATGGCGATCAGGGGCTCGCCGCGAGTGCGACGCGCTCATCCGGCCCCTCCCGGCAAGAAAATGTTCGCTAGAATCTGCATATTTGATACGATTGCAAGAGTTGGTGCGTGGAAGACGTCCGTAACGGGATCGGCCTCGCTGGCAAAGCACTTGAGGTCTCGGCGTGTCCCACAATTGCCTGTTTCGTGCAAGCGTTTCAAGAGGACGGGAGTCAGCCTGATCATGTGTGGCATCGTCGGATACGTAGGACCAAGGGACGCAAGTGAGATTCTCGTCAACGGGCTCAGACGTCTGGAGTACCGCGGGTACGATAGCGCGGGGATCGGGCTGGTCGAGGAAGCTCGCGGCCTGACCGTCGCCAAGACGGCCGGTCGAATTGAGGCGTTGAGCCAATTGTTGGCCGAGAGCCCGGTGACCGGATCCACGGGAATCGGTCACACACGCTGGGCCACGCACGGCCCACCTACTCGGGTCAATGCACACCCGCACCTCGACGACACGGAAACCGTGGCGGTTGTGCACAACGGGGTGATCGAGAATTTTCGAGCGATCAAGGACCGCCTGCTCAAGGCGGGCCGCCGTTTTGACTCGGCAACCGACAGCGAGGTCATTGCTCACCTGGTTGCCGACGCCCTGCAGAAGGCATTGGACCAGTCTCCCGACTGTCACGTCCACGATGTGCTGTTAGCCGCCGTCCGTGATGCCGTCTCGCAACTGCAGGGCACGTACGGCCTGGTCGTGCTGTTTCGTGATCATCCCGACGTTCTTGTCGCTGCTCGACTGGGCAGCCCCTTGGTACTTGGGATCGGACCGGGTGAACACTTCGTGGCGAGCGATGCCTCTGCCTTGGCGGGCTACGCCGAGAAAATCGTCTACCTGGCCGACCACCAGTTGGCCCTCGTGTCTTCCGACACGTTGCGTGTCATCAATCGCGATCAGGCGGTGGTCGCCATCAATGCCGAGCCGTTAGAGATTGATACCACGGCAGTAGAATTGAACGGATACCCACACTACATGCTCAAGGAGATTTTCGAGCAGCCCGAAGCGTTGGAGAACGCCATGCGGGGCCGGTTGAACGATGAGGACGCCACGTCGGTATTTGGTGGACTGAATCTCTCGCCCCAACAACTGAGGGCCGTCGATCGCATCCTGTTGACGGCTTGTGGCACGAGTTGGCATGCCGCTCTGGTCGGTGAGTATATGATCGAGGAACTGTCTCGGCTGCCCGTGGAGGTAGAGTATGCCAGTGAACTGCGGTACCGCAACCCTCCGGTCAGTCACGGCACGTTGTTGTTCGCGATTACACAGAGTGGTGAGACGGCTGACACATTGGCGGCATTGCGCGAAATGAAACGGAAGGGGCATCCGACACGAGCCATCTGTAACGTGGTCGGCAGCACAATCGCCCAGGAGGCGACCGGCGGAATCTACTTGCACGCCGGGCCGGAAATTGGTGTTGCTTCGACAAAAGCCTACACCTCGCAATGCCTGGCGCTCACGCTTTTGGCGTTACATTTCGGACGCCTGCATCACTTAAGCTATTCTGCAGGACGCAAGATCATCGATTCGTTGCGCTCGTTGCCGGATAAGATCCGCACGGCATTGCAGACGAACGATCATGTCCGACAGATCGCCGGTCGCTATTGTCAGTACGACAACTTTCTTTATCTGGGCCGCCAATACAATTTTCCGACGGCCCTGGAAGGCGCGTTGAAACTAAAGGAAATCAGCTATATTCATGCCGAAGGTTACCCGGCTGCGGAAATGAAGCACGGGCCCATCGCTCTGGTCGACGCCAATACTCCCAGTGTGTTCATCATGCCGCAGGACTTCGTCTATGACAAGGTCATGGCCAACCTTGAGGAAATCAAGGCTCGCGGAGGACCGGTGATCGCGGTCGTTGCTGAAGGCGATACTCGCGTTGAGGCCCTGGCCGACGACGTTATTTATGTCCCTCACTCGCCCGAGTTCCTGCAGCCGATGGTCTCGATCATTCCCCTGCAACTGCTCTCTTACCATATCGCTGTCCTGCGCGGCTGCGATGTCGACAAGCCTCGTAATCTGGCCAAGAGCGTGACCGTCGAGTGAGGCCGGTCGGCCGACGGAATGCCACACCCGGACCAAAATGTGCTACGATCGATTCCGGTGTCGGGCATCGCTTTCGTCGCTTGTGGCCCGAACACACTCCGCTCGATGTAGAGAGGGCTCGGCATGCAGGTGCGCATCGACGTTCGGCCGTTTCCAAACTCCAGAATAGATGGATTACCGACCCGAGTATCAAGAATCTGTCTCGGAATGTCGCTCGCCCTTGGGCTGTTCGGCTCGCCCGAGGCTCTCGGTGAGCCTGGTCCCTCAACCGAGGCAGTCGATGGGGCCGCAGTCGATGGGGCCGCAGTCGATGGGGCCGCAGTTGATGGGGCCGTAATCAAGCGGCTGGTGACGGACAGCCGATCGTCGAAGAACCTGTTGCGCGACGACGGTTGGCAACGGTGGCAACAGGGCTTTGTTCGACAGGACGACCTGTTCTTGTGCGACAATGGTCGTGACGATCACGTTCAGCGCGGTGCCCACCAGATCGTTGTTCTGGACCAGCATGAGCCGGCCGCCATTGTCGCCACGGCCGAGAGTCGTGCGATCGGCGTTACCGGGTCCGCCGACAATAATTACTCGATCTACCTCGACCTGATCTACCAGGACGGCGACCACCTATGGGGCCAGGTCGCGCCGTTTTCCCCCGGTACGCACGACTGGCAGAAGCGGCAGGGCCGTGTGGTGCCCTCCAAGGCGGTGCCCACCCCATGGGCCAGTTCCAGCTTGATGACCACCCAGATGACCTCAAGCTCGCCGCGATTTGCAGCCGTAGTGACAAGTTT
>CAYNDU010000383.1:0-6071 GCA_964395615.1 uncultured Pirellulaceae bacterium
CTGGCAGCGTAGTCGTTCACATCGTAACGCTCGAGCATTTCTGCCAGACGCTGATGCAGTGTCGAGGAGGGTGCCCGGTCCTCTTCGCTCGACGTTTCAACGGGCCCCGCACAGCACGACGTGTCGACGACTTCGAGTGCCCCTTGAGCCGGCGGCGTACAACACGCCGATTGATTCTCAATCTTGGCATAGGTCATCAGGTCGACGCCCGTGTCGATGACAGCGACCTCGGAGAAGCCCGAGTCGGTCAATCCTCTTCGGTAGTCATCGATCAGGATCGCCCCGGCCACGCACCCAACGTAGGCCGCGACATCCTCGCGAATTTCATCGGGGAGTTCCTTCTTCAGGGCAATGTCACTGACCGCCAACCGGCCACCCGGCTTCAGCACGCGCGCCACGTCGCGGAACACGGCCCGCTTGTCGGGAGCCAGGTTAATGACACAGTTACTGATCACGCAATCGACCGAAGCGTCCGGCAATGGCAATTGATCGATGGTTGCCTGGTGGAACTCGACGTTCGCCAGCGGGGCCCCCTGTTCGGCGATGGCCGCATTCCGTCGAGCCAGCTCCAGCATTTCCGGCGTCATATCGATACCGATCGCCTTTCCTTCGGGGCCTACCTTCCTGGCAGCAAGAAAGACGTCCAATCCTCCTCCGCACCCCAGATCAACGACCACCTCACCCGGTTTCAGACTGGCCATCGCCGTTGGGTTGCCGCACGACAGCCCCATATTGGCGTCGGCCGGAATCGAATCGAGTTGTTCGCGCGTATATCCAAAGGCCTCGGCCACGTCCCGCACCGCAGGGCTGGCGCTGGATAAGCCGCTCTTGGCTGCAGAGGCATAGTTTTCCCGAACCTTCGCTCGAAGATCATCCGACATAACGGTCCTTTCTCTCTGGTTAGCTCTTCATCGAGCCGCCGACCGCCCGACTTGGGGGCGAACCGGTTACCGCCGACTCGTGTTACCCATTCTTAGGCGTCGCCCGGTACTCGTCTACCCGTCGTCCCAACACGAGGATCACGACAACCAGCGCGACACTTCCGCCGACCAAAAGCAATCCTGGCGAGAAGCCAAATCCGACGGGAAGCGTCCCGAACACAATCGACACACCTGCCACCGCCAGGGCGTAGGGTAGCTGGGTCCAAACGTGAGCCACGTGATTGCAGCCACTGGCCTGCGACGACAGTACGGTGGTGTCTGAGATCGGCGAGCAATGGTCACCGAAGATGGCCCCGGCCAACACGCTGCCAATGGACGCGATCAGCAAGGGCTGAGTGGGGTCCACGTGCCCGGTTTGGGCGACCATCATATGATAGGTCGCATTGACGACAATCGGCATCAGGATCCCCATTGTGCCCCAACTCGTACCGGTCGAGAAAGACACGAACGAGGCAAGCAGAAAGACAAGCGTTGGCATCCAGCGCACGTCAACCTTCTGTTGGAGCAGACTCCCCAGGAACTCGCCGGTCCCCAGATATTCCTTACCGGTGATTCCGGACAGGGACCATGCCAGCCACAGTATCGTCAGGGCGGGGATCACGAGCCGTGCTCCGTCGAAGGCAGCGCTGCGCGCTGCCGTACCGGTCAATGTTCCACGCAGTGTCGCCATACTGACGGCCGTCAACAGTCCGGCCAGTGACCCGTAGACCAGCGACAGGTAGGAATCGCCGGCACCGACGACAGCGATCGCTGCTCGCCAGGCCGGCACGTCGGCGGCCGGCTCGGTCGACGGCCCTTCGGCCGTTGCCCGCCACCCGGTCACAATCAGAAGCGCAACCGTGACGCCGACGGTAACAAGAATGGGAATCACGGCGTCGAGCCACCGTCGTCTCCCAACGGGCACGACGGAGTTCGGCGCATCGGCCTTGCCGCCGGTCGCAGCGTCACCGTCCGGCTGGTGACCGGGGTCGGGTCCGTTCGCGCGACGTCGCTCGGCCGACAACATGGGGCCGAAGTCGCGACCAAGCAGGGCCACGAGCGGCACGAAAAGTAACGCGAACAGGACGTAGAACCGGTACGGGATGGTCGCGACAAAGACGCCGAATCCGTCGACCGGAGCGCCCGGCAAGCCCAGGCTCTGGTATCCAGACTCGATGTACCCGATCTCGCCGGCCACCCAGGTCGAAATCAGGGCGAGACCCGATACGGGCGCCGCGGTCGAGTCGACCAGGTAGGCGAGCTTTTCGCGCGAGATCTTCAGCCGATCGGTCAACGGTCGCATCGTGTTGCCCAACAGCAACGAATTCGCGTAATCGTCGATAAAGATCAGCAGGCCGAGCGCCCAGGTCAACAACTGGCCACCTCGGCGCGTGCGTGCAAGCGGCGCGAGACCGTCGACAGCTGCCTGCATCCCGCCGCTACGATGAATCACGCCGATCATTGCCCCCATCAGCGCCGTGAATACGAAGACTCGCAAATGATCTTCGTGGGCAAGACTGGTCCAGAGATGAGTTTCCAGCAAGTCCTCGAGCAGACTCAGTGGATTCCATCCGGCCGACCAGTCTTTCAGTATCAGCGTCCCGATCACGATCCCAACGAGCAACGAGGGGACGACGCGGCGAGTGGCAATTGCCAACAGAATGGCCGCGACGGGCGGTACGACGCTCCACCATCCGTAGTTCATGAAGTCGCCCCAAGCTCACAATCCATTGATCCGGAATCGCTCAGGACACGGGCCGGATCAGAGCCTCGAGCGACATGCGAACGGTCGGCAGGCAGACAGAGTGTCACGGTCGTCCCACGTCCGGCCCGACTGGCCACGCGAACTTGCCCCCCGTGCAGTGTGATCACTCGCCAGCATTTGGACAAACCCAATCCCAAACCACGTCCCGCCTCGCGCCCTGAATAGAATGGATCAAATAAGTGACGACGCACCTCCTTGGAGATGCCCGGCCCGGAATCCTGCACGTGCACGTGCACCCAAGGCCCCTGGTCCCCATCGACCTGCTCGCACGTCACATGAATCGTTCCGCCGCTGCCGAGCGCTTCGAGCGCATTCACACAGACGGCACGAAGGGCCAATGCCAGGTGGATGGGATCTCCCCACAATCGGCAATCCGTCGGGTCACCCTGCAGCGCGAACTCGGTCGCTTGAATCTCGGCCTCCTCGGACAACTCGTCGATCACCGATTGGATCAGCGGCCACACGTCGATCGACTCGCGTGCCAATTCGGGTGGGCGGGCAAAAAGCATCATGTCCGCGATCATCTCGTTCGCTCGAAATGCCTGCGTGTTGATCACGGCCAGCATTCGGCGCCGGTCCGGCTCCGTCTCGTCGTGCAACAGTGTCTGGGCACGCGTGCAGATATTGGCAAGCGGGTTGTTGATTTCATGGCTGGCGCCATAGGCCAGCTGCCCCAGCGATTCGAGCTTCTCCTGCTCCAACGTCTTCTGAAAATCGCGTTCCAGCTCGTGCAGCCGCCTGAGTCGAGCCGCGAGGACGGGCAGCAGGCGAGATTCCTGCCGAAGCGTACTCAGGTCGTCCGCCGCTGCGGTCATCGTCTGCCAGCGACGACGAAGAGGGCCAAGATCCGACAGCCGGACGCCCGCCAACTCCGTTACGCGCCGGCCCGAATCACGCCACATCTTGTTGGCCCTCGACACGGCCTTGGCCGTTTCGGATCGAGGACGCCCGGTTCGCGCGCGCAGCCAATCACCCAGCCAGACGGGCAGGCAGCCGTCGTCTTTCTGCGAGACGGCAATTCGAGCCCCGGCGCTGCTGCACCACTGCACAGCGTTGTGCAACAGGCCCATTAAGAACGACTCGGCAGCCAACGAATCGTCGTCCATCTGCTCGGCCGCCAGATTGGCCACCGCGACCGAGTTCGCCGATAGTTCGCGCCATCGGTTCAGCGAGGTTCTGGGGACTTCCTTCGGCACCGTGCGCTCCGGATCCCAGTGCAATACCTGGTCGAGCTGTCGAGTCAGCCAACCGGCAAAACTTGCGACGCATCGCGGGCATTCGCCGCCCCACGATCCAGCCCGACATGCAACCCACAGCGTGAGCGACGGCTCAACCGCCATCAGCTCGGCCAGCGCCTGAATCTGCTGATCCGGGCCATCAAGCAACAGAATCCGACCCAGCTCCGTAGCACCAAAATCCGTGATCGGCAGTAACCATGTGCGACCACCGACCGTCAATCCGGGCAATCGCTGCGGACTCACCGATGGCTGCTTCGTCAAGTGACCCTACTCCCCGACATGTATGAAAGACCGAATTCATGCCTACCCGGGGCCCGTCCACCGGGGCCCGTCCATCGGGCGAAATTCCAGCGACCACCCGGTTTGTCAGACGCCAATATGGCTGGCATTATAAGAAATCTGGGTGATGGTGGGGACCCGCAGGCTTTGGCCCCTGTAAATCTTACCAAAGCACATCGACGCATTTTTCTTGCGCGGGTCCCTGGCCGTTCGTCCGTCGGAGTGCCCTTTTTGAGCGAGACAAGAGGATTCGCAACTTGTTCGTCAACCTCTGGTTAGCCCGTGTGCACCGTCACTGCAATCCGGCGAGAGGTTGACGTGGCCCTGCGCATGAATCCCCGCATTCGGCTCGGGTTGGGCATGCGGCTTGCAAGAAGACTCCGATTGTAGGTGCTCCTGTCCAACAATCTCCTCAGACAATGGCCCGTTCGGTGGCCGAAAGGATCAATGACCATGAAATGGAATTGCGCGACAACCTGCCTCCCCAGGCCGCATACTCCGGCGCTCCGATACGTCCTCAACCTCTGCCTGCCGACCGCACTGGTCGTTCTCTTCGTCACGGTCGCCGACACGCAGGCTCAAACCATTGGAAGAGTGCAACCGACGGTCCTGAGACCCTTGCCGGCGAGTGTGTTTCAGCCAGCCGTCATCCGCACAGCCGCTTCGGACCTGGTCCCGTTACCAAATCGAGTCACGACGTATCGGCTTCCCGTGGAGTCGACGCGCATGGCCGGCGCGGCAGGATCACTCCCTGGTTCCGGTTGGACTTCGACCGGCACCTGTCTGTGCACAGGCACACCCACGTTGACCGCCCGACCAGGCATTCCGGCCGGGACGATCACAAACCTGGGCTACTCGAACGGGTCGGTCATTTCGCCGGCGTACGCCACCATGCCCGTGGCTTCTTATCGAACGTTGAGGCCGGTGGGGGCGCCGGCAGTTCCGTCCGGTTACACCCTGGGCCGAGGACTCATCGGCCAACCGAAGCTCTACCGGCCCGGTCAGCCGGTGCGGAACTTTCTCCGTTACATCACGCCCTAACGCTCGGCCTGGCGAAACTGGTTGACCACGCGATGGACGATTTCCGCCAGTTGGTCTGGATCGATCGACGTGTCGGTCGGGCAGCCATCAGCCGGCACGTCGGTAAACCCTTCGCCGGCCAGCAGGCATTGGAGTTGGTGACTCAGCTCACCAAGTTCCAGCTGCTGGCTGGTCGATTGCGGCTGGCGACCGGGCCCGGCCTTGATTCCGCGCAGCTTGAGGGCCGCACGAAAGCCCTCGGGAAACTCGGCAGAATCGAGCATGGCATCGAACAGTCGAAGCAACCGGAATTGCAGCTCGCGCGCGGCGTCGAGTTCGCCGTTGATGGTCAAGTCATACAGTTTACGAGTGATCTCCGGAACGACGCCACTGGTGGCATTCGTACCGCCGTCGCACCCGATCAGCAGCATGGGCATCAGGGCTGCATCCCAACCTGTCAGGAAGCAGAAATCGGGCCGGTTCGGGCGCACCGCGGCGATCATGCGCATCATGTGCGGCAAGTCGCCCGACGAGTCCTTGATCGCCACAACGCGGGGACATTGATCAGCCAGACGCTGGACGGTCTGGACGTCAATCGGAGAGGCGAACAGAGGGATATTGTAGAGTGTCACATCGACCGGTGAGTTGTCGGCGATTTCCTTGAAGTAGGCAAAGACTCCGGCCGGACTGAGCTGATAATAGAAGGGTGACACGATGGCCACGGCGTGGACGCCGAGTTGGCTGTAGTGCTCGCATGCACGAATCGTCTCGCGCGTATTTGCCTCGGCGGGGCCCGCCAATACCGGCACTCGAACCGCCCACTGCTCCATTATGATCTCGACTCTCGGG
>CAYNDU010000384.1:0-6058 GCA_964395615.1 uncultured Pirellulaceae bacterium
GGAACGGCCCGTAGGGTGCTTCGCACAATTGACTCCTGACCCCTTTACCTCCGCGATCTCCATGGGAGGGAGCGTGAATCATAAGGACCGTTGGAAGCTCGATAACCGCTTCAACACGTCTATCCCGTCATTCGGCCGACGACGGCGAGTGGAAAGTGGAAAACGGTCCCGAACGACGTGCGTACGGCGTGAGGGAAGACGGCGTGTGAATTCACCGTCGTGAAAATCTGGCCTCCCCGACGGGAACGAAGGTTGCCGAAAAAGGCACGGAAAGCTAGATTTCCCTGCCCGCTCGTACGGCGGGTGGTCGGCCATTAGGCGGCTCACGTGACGAGGGCGTCTACCTGGGGAGTTACACCTTCGGACGCTGGTCATCGCCCGCCGCCCAATACGGCCCGGCTTCACGGTCTTTCCTCAGCCCCTCGCGAGACCGAGACCCACGGCAAAGTAACGGAGCAGACGTTTTGGTTCTACAGTCTCAACAGTCTCAACATCTTCTTGGCCGGTGTGTCGAGCTCGATCGGTCACGGCTCTGGCAGTCGGGTCTGGCGGTTCTATTCCTGGCTGCGGCCTGGCTGCCGACAACCCATACGATTGCCGACCCGGACATTTGGGGGCACGTACGGTTCGGCCAGGAATTGCTCGTCCAGGGCGAGTTGCCCGCGACGGACAATTACTCTTACACGAGCGGTGGTCGCGCCTGGATCAACCATGAAATCATCGCCGAGTTGCTTATGGCGTGGTGTTACGACCATTGGGAGGCGACCGGTTTGGTGATGCTCAAGTCGGTGCTTGCGATGGGCGTTCTCGGCCTCGTCTTCTGGCAATTACGCCGTCGCGGTTTACCGGTGATGCCCGCCGGCTGTGTAATGCTTCTGACGACGATGTTGCTATTACCGGACACGATCATGGTTCGGCCCCATTTGTTTACTTATCTCTTTTTCGCGATCACGGTGCTCGTGCTTGAAGCATCGGGACGAGGCCGCACCATCCTGCTGTGGTGCTTGCCGCCACTGTTTACTTTGTGGATCAACACGCATGGCGGTGTGTTGGCGGGGATGGCCCTGCTGCTCATCTGGGGTATGGCAGAGATTGGCCGGCAGGCGTGGCGACAGCCATTTCGACCGGCGACACTGTGGAAAACACATTGGCACGTGTTGCTGCCGATCGCGAGTTGCGGGATCGCCCTGCTGATCAACCCATACGGACACCACCTGATCACATTCTTGCTGACAACGGCCACGGTGCCTCGTCCCGAGATCAGCGAATGGAATGCCGTCAAGATCGTGTCGTTTGAGGGCGTCTGTTATCTGTTGATGCTCTCTTTGGTTCTGTTGGCCTTGCTGTACAGCCGAAGGCCGAAGCGGTTTACAAAGCTGGCAATGCTGGCCTGTACGGGTGTCCTTCCGCTATTGGCCCAGCGGCATCTTCCCTTGTTCGCCCTGGCCTGGTCGCTCGTGTCGGCGGATCACCTGGCCGACGCGTGGCAACGGTGGCCGGCCCGCGACCGCGAGAGCAACGAGACAGCACAACGATGGGTGACTGCGGTTCCATGGATCGTGGCCATTATCCTGTTCGCCTTCAGCACTCCCCGGCTGCAGGCCATCGTTCTGGATACGAAGCGATTTCCGATGCCGGTCCGGGCGGTCGAGCTGATTCGCCGGAGCCATGTCGAAGGGAATCTGGCCGTGCTCTTTGACTGGGGAGAATTTGCGATCTGGCACTTACACCCGCGCGTGAGCGTATCGATCGATGGACGTCGCGAGACGGTCTATTCACCGGAGGTCTACGGTCAGAACATGGCATTCATGTCGGGAACCGGAAACTGGGACGCGGTGTTGACCGATCACCCAACGGACATGGCATTGGTCCCACAAAAGGGTCCCTGTGTGAACCTGATGAAACAGCACCCGCAATGGACGCTCATCTACGAAGATCGTCTGTGCGCCCTCTTCGCTCGGCGTGGCAGTAAGCAGGCCGTACGTCTGACCGGCCCTCCCGCTACGTGGTCACCACCGAACGAATTCGTCAAGAACGATCACCGTTGACTGTCAGGCTTCCCCGCAGAGTCATTCCACGAATCTCCATGACCGATGACCACAGCTGTTGCAAGGCCGTCAAGTAGTCGAGTTGGGCCTGAAAATACGTTCGTTGAGCGGTCAGGAGATCGAGCAGGCTGAATTCGCCGGCGCTGTAGCCGGTCCGCACAAGCTCGTAGCTCTTGAGCGACGTATCAATGATACCCCCTGAGCGTCGATAGCGATCGACCTGATTTCGGGCGAAGTCGTGTCGACGAAAGGCGGCCGCCAATCGAGCTTGCAGATCAAGGCCCAACTGGTCCATGATGCGACGTACTCGGGTGGCCTCGGCACGAGCTCGGCGGATGCCGCCTTGATTCCGATTGATCAACGGCAACGGGAGGCCGACCTC
Organism: uncultured Pirellulaceae bacterium; assembly: GCA_964395615.1. Lineage (GTDB taxonomy): Bacteria > Planctomycetota > Planctomycetia > Pirellulales > Pirellulaceae > CAYNDU01. Next base: position 2,431 of record CAYNDU010000384.1, read on the forward strand.
AAGCGCCGAAACGGGGCCATTGGTCAGGTTGTAATTCTGGAGCGTCGCGCGCACGGTTACGTCGGGTATAACCTCCGCCTTGGCCCTTCGTACGGTCCAATCGGCGGCTTCCACGCTGGCCCTTGCCGCGGCAATTTCCGGGCTTTCCGCCAGCGTCCTCGCCAGTGACTCCTCCCACGAAACGACGAGTTGCTCAGGCGAAACGTCGCCACTCAATATGGACCGGGACAGCTCCGGCATACCGACAACCGCAGCCAGGCGGCGCCACGCTTCATCCAGCTGGCTGGCCGCATTATCGAGGACGATTCGGGCGCGTTGCTGAGCCACTTCCGCTCGCATCGGATCGGCTTCGCTCACCTCGCCGGCTTGAAACAGCGCCTTGGTCGAATCCACTGCCCGCTGGCTGATTCGTACAAGATTGCCCGCCGTCTTGTGCCGCTCCTGGGCAATCAAGGCATCGTAGAAAGCGATGCGAACATCGGTCAGCACACGCATCTGAACGGTCGCCAGATCCTGCTCGGCCCGGTGGACCTGCCAGGCTGCCACCTGACGGTTCAATTGGAGTTTCTTGCCCGTGACAAACTGCTGACTGACGAAGGCACCCTGTTTTCGCTCAAGCCGCTCCTCAATGTCCTCCGCGACGTAGCCGATTCTGGGATTCGGTGGCAGGCCCGTCTGTACCCACTGACCACGAACAGATCGAACGCGAGCCGCGGCAACAGCCAGCGCAGGGTTGTTCGCTTCGGCCAACGCGACAAAGTCGCCGAGCGACTGCGAGTCGGCGGTCGCCGGCGCGTCGGTGTCCGGCTGTTCCAGAACTCCCGCGGGCATCGGAGCGACGTCGTCCGGTTGCGGCTGCCCGTAGTCGACCAAGGCAACCGGCGAGCCCACTTCAGGTGGTCGGTACCGCCCCGTGTCCGCGGCATGTTGAACGCCCCGGTCAGCCTCGGATGGCGTCTCCTCTGCACGGCGATCATCAGCCTGCCGTTTGCTCGCCGTCGACCGTCGCTGGATTTCGGTCCTGCGGCCAAATGGTCTCGGCGCAAAATGGCAACCGCCGACCAGAAGGATCGCGACTCCAACAAGAAATGGACGTGGCATGTGTTGCTCGCAGGGACGAAAAGCGGGCGGGAACGGGCGGCTTGCAAGTTGGCTGGGGGCAGGGGTTCGGGCGGTGGAGGCACTCCGCTGTAGACGTCTTGTGCGTTACGATCACCTGACCGAGCCGACGTCAGTGGAAAGCCGTACCCTCTTATCCTCGTCAGAATCGTGTGTGTCGGTCCAGTCTTTCTGATCCGCACGACTGGCAACAACGGCAACATTCGAGCGGCAGGCGAATCGAACGCAACGTCTAACGTCTACTCGCTCCCGCTCGCAACCCTCATCCACCTTGTGCTCCTTTGCGGTGAGTCCTCCAGCTCTTAGGCTGTCGCAGGCGAGGATTCATCTGGATTCCACCAACTGTGGCGTCGATAACGAATAGAGTGAACGTATCGATTCGATCGCCCGTTCGATCATTTCGAAGGGGCCACAAGACGCTGGTTTTGTTAAAAGGCGGCAATGGAATGCCCTTCCTACCGTTTCCGTTCTCAGATTCGCCCGGATTACAGGCAGATCCTAACCGTCTGAATTCAGGATTCCGCCCTGCGCTCCTGGTCGGCTGCGCGTTGGCCATGGCCTTTGCTCTGCCTGGCTGCCGGTCGGCTCAACAAATACGCGAACCGGCATTTGCCCAACTGGAATCAGATGTACGGCAGGCGGGCTCGGACGCCCCGGCGGCAGCGTCTGTGGCCGTCGACCCGGTCGTTGAGCTGATGGCCGGCCCCCAGCAGGTAGACGCGTACATCGGCTACGCGTTGGCGCAGAACCCTGCCATTCAGGCGGCCCGAATGCGAGTTGAATCGCTGGCGCGCCGAGTGCCCCAGCGAGGGAGTTTATCGGACCCCATGATGGGTATGAACATTTACCCCTCGCCGGTGCAAACGGCTGCCGGACAGCAGGAGGTCTCGCTGAGCGTGAGCCAGAAAGTCCCCTGGTTCGGCAAACTGGCGACGGCCGCGGCCGTGGCCGAACAGGATGTTGACGTGGCCCGAGCTCAATTGGCGGCGGCCGAACGTGACGTGATTGCGAATGTGAAGCGATCGTATTACCGGCTGTACTTCCTTCAGCAGGCGATTCGGATCACCGAAGAGGACAAGCAGCAGCTGACGGCGATTTCCGCGATTGTCGACCGGCGTTATCGCGTCGAGAGAAAGGTCAGTCAACAGGACGTCTTGAATGTCGACGTGGCCGTCCTACAGATTGAGACCGAGTTGGTGAAGCTGCGGCAGCAGCAAACCAGTGCGCAATCCAGGCTCGCCCGTCACCTTCACGTCTCGCCGGATACTCCGGTGGCAGCCCTGGACCATCTGCCGGCCGAGCGACTTCCAGAGGATGTCAATCGCCTGTACGAGCTGGCCGTTCGAGCTCGGCCCGATTTGCACGCTCAATTGGCGGCCGTTCGGCGCGACCGCGTGGCAGCCGACCTGGCTCGACTCGACTACTTTCCGGATTTGAGTCTGGGCGTGACCTGGATCGACACGTCGAGCGCCGGGGTCGTGCCTGGCGCGAGCGGTCGGGATGCGGTGATGTTTGGAATCAGCGGAAACCTGCCCGTTTATCGAAAACGGCTCGAGGCCGGTGTGCACGAAGCGGAGGCCAAGGCAGTTGCCGAGGCGCGCAAGTACGACGCTTTGAAGGATCAGACGTTGGACGAGGTGAAGGATCTGTTCGCCCAGGTACAGAGCCGGCAGGAACTGTTGAATCTGTTCCGCGATGATATCATTCCCAAGGCCGAGTTGGCCCTCGATGTATCGGTTCGCGCCTATCAAGTGGGCGAGGTCGACTTCCTTCAGATGTTAGGAAACTGGCGAGATCTATTGCGATTTGAAATCTCCGAGCAACGGTTAGAATCCGAGTTGCGGCAATCGCTGGCATCATTGGAACGTGTCGTGGGCAGCCTGACGTTGCCCGAGTCGGCAGGGCTTCCGGTGCCCGCCCGTTAAGCCGTGCACAGCGGGCCGTGCCGGATGTCCCTCACGAGCGAGCACGAAGACTGGAAACCCTATTGCGGATCCCAAGAGACTGTCCTCGAACGATGTACGCTTCATCACAGGGACAACAAGAGACAGAGCAAGTACAAGGTAATAAGTTATGCAGTGCCTGAATTGGTCGAAGTACCTGTGGCCGGCCGTGCTCATCGTCGCCGCAGTCGCCGTGGTGCAGGCGGGTTGCGCTTCGGCCTACCATGAATACCCGTGCGGCACGGTCCCCTATCGCTACTGTGCCGAACCGGCACTTCCCTATCGGACGTTTCATGCCTGCCCCACGCCGGTCGCGACAGAAACGGGGACAGGTACATTTTCGCCGGTTGATTGAGCAAGATAGATAAACCGTGTTTGTGGTGACATTGTATTGTCACGTTAAGTAGCGTTCCCCTGCTGTTGCTACCTCTTTGGTGGACGTCCGCGTGAGCGGAGCGTGGTTTCGAGGCCGAGGTGTTTGGCGAACGGTTCGATCCACGGGCCGCTGCCCTAGGGTCGCCCGCGTTCGGTGCATTTGCGTAAGGCGTCGATCTCGGCGCCGGTTA
>CAYNDU010000385.1:0-6036 GCA_964395615.1 uncultured Pirellulaceae bacterium
CATTCGTCCGCCGAACGACTCCGGCCACTACGGCCGCATAAGCTGAATTAGTCCCACCCTGGACCCCGAGCCCGACCCGACGGAAAAACAAGGACGTGGCGAATCAGGCACTGGGATTCAAGCCAAACGCTCGTCTCACGTCTCCTCGCGAGATTCAAGCGTGGTTTGCAGGACGAGCGGGTCTTGCTCAAGCGTCGATAGCAGCGAGGGTGAGGGAGCCGTGTCGAGCAACAGCGTGCAACAGGCGGCCTCGGCCGCCTCGAAAATCGTGTTTTCCATCTCTTCGACATTGATCCCTTCTTCGCGGAGAAGATCAAGCACTCCGGCCAGCACGCCCACTCGATTGTAGTGCCGGACAGCGAGCGAGTACGTCGCCCGGGATCGACCGCACGTGTTGACTGCGTTCGGCGGCTTGCCCGTGTCGCGACAGATCTGAATGATGCGTACCACTTCTTTGGCGATCGCTTCCGCCGCCTGCTGTGTCGAGGCTCCGATGTGTGGAGTGGCCGTGATCAGGCTGGCCAGTTTGGTCGACTCGAAGGTCGCCTCGCCTCCTTTTGGTTCGTCGGCAAAGACATCCAACCCAACCCGCAGCTTTTTCTGTTCGATCGCATTCACGAGCGCGGCCTGATCGACAATTTCACCGCGAGATGTATTGATCACAATGGCGCCGTCGCGTAGTTCCGAAAGAAAAACCTCGTCGACCAGACCGATCGTGTCAGCCGTCGCCGCCAGATGAATCGACACGGCATCGCTGATACGAGCCAATTCACGTGGATCAGCGACCGGCTGCACACCCCATCGGCCAGCTCGCTCCGCATCCAGGTTTCGGCTCCAGGCAACAACTTGCATTCCCAATCCACGCGCACGATTTGCAACTTCGCGCCCGATCATTCCCATTCCCAGGATTCCCAGAGTGCGGCCCAGCAGTCCGTTAGCCTTCCCGTACTCCTTCTTGCGCCACCGACCGGCCCGCAGGTCAGTAGAGGCACCAACGATTCTGCGGTCGCAGGCAATTAACAAGCCGATGGCCAACTCCGCCACTGCCGCACTGTTCTTGCCAGGGCAATTCGTCACATAGATGCCGCGCCGACTTGCCTCGTCCACATCGATCGTGTTCACCCCGGCGCCGGCCCGAACAATCAGTGACAAGTTGCCGGCCGACTGAATGGTCTTCTGAGTTACCTTGGTTGACCTGACAACAAGTGCCTGAGCGTCTGCGATGGCGTTCGGTAACTCCTCGGCCGTCAGGTCGGGCCGGACACGCACGGTAGCACCGAGGTCGCGCAACGCCTGCTCAGTTTGCTCCGACAGTTTATCAGCAATCAACACGATCATGATTCCAAACTCCCAGCATGCAATGTCGTGTATTGACGATTCGAGCCGTCCGATCGGGCAAACGCTCTTTACGCGATCATTATTGACGGCCGGTCGCCGCTGGTACAGGGGACGCTCAGGTAGCAGACGAGGAGCGATCAATCGGGCAAGCCAACACACGGTCAGTCGAGGTATCGACGCGTCAGGTCCTGGTAGCCATCGATTCTTCGGTCTCGCAGGAATGGCCAGTGTGTACGAGCCGTTTCGATACACGCCCGATCGAACTCGAACTGAACAACTCCGGGCTGATCGTGCGAGCCGCGAGCGATCAGGTTACCGAATGGGTCGGCAGCCACCGAAGCGCCCCAGAATTCGATGGCTCCCTCAATGCCAACGCGGTTCGCGGCGGCAACGTATACACCGTTGGCAATCGCATGACTGCGCAACATTGTCTCCCAAGCTCCGTATTGGCTGGCGCCCCAGTCCTGTTTTTCATTGATCAACCAACCGATGGACGTGGGGTAAACGATGAGTTCGGCTCCGGCGAGACTCAGCAATCGTGCGTGCTCGGGAAACCACTGATCCCAGCAGATGCCGAGCCCGATGCGGCCGAAGGGTGTCTCGACCACTTGGGGACCATTCTCACCAGGAGTGAAGTAGAACTTTTCGTAATAGTGCGGGTCATCTGGAATATGTATTTTCCGATAATGGCCCAGTCTGCGTCCGCCGGGGTCGAATACGACGGCCGAGTTATGAAAGAGCCCGGCTGCCCGCCGCTCGAAGAACGACCCGACGATCACGAGTTTGAGTTCTTTCGCAACGGCCTGCAGGCGACGGCAGATGGGACCCTCGAGCGATTCGGCGTCCTCGAAACGTTCGTGACGTTCGGCCTGGCAGGGGTAAGGTGTGGCAAAAAGTTCTTGCAAGCAGACGATCTGAGCCCCTTGTCGCGCGGCGTCGGATATGGCTTGCACGCCTTGATCGATGTTAGCGTTTCGGTCCTCACCGCAAGCTGCCTGAACCAACGCGACACGGACGGGCTTTCGCTCTTCTTCGCCATCCGATGCGTGGCAGGCATCATGAACTCGCCCGGTGTCTTCAACGTCGTCCGCGGCGTCGGACGTTGTCTGGGCGTCTGTGAAGTGGGGCATCGGACGGTACTCTGCCAGGGAGTGCGGAGGGCGCGTGTCTCAATGGAGTTACGTGACGGGTCCCGGAACGCACGGTGCCTTGGCCGTTCCATCAGGTAACGATCGCCCCGATCGGGCTTTCGATCTTCTGCGCGGCCAGGCTAGTATCGAGTTGGACCATGAGGGTCACGCTCCAACGTCCGTCGGCATCCCCTTTCACGACCCAATGCGGGTGGACGACAATCGACTGATGCACCAACTCGAATCCACCTTCCGACTGGCTGACCGTTTCGATGGGAAAGGTCCACCAGCCGGTCGGCTGATTGGTCGACAGGCGCACGTCAAGGCCCAACCAGTGATCGACGAGGCACAAGTCACGACAATCGGTCAGGTCGAGTTCCGTTTGCAGCTGTCCGAGACGCTCGGATTGCTGATTATAGAAGAAGCGATCGTCGGCCCGGGACGGCATGCCGGCGAAGTTGAATTCGACTCCGAAGTGTAGACACTGCTCGGGCGAGAGTCCTTCAAGCAGGTAGGCAATTTCCAGAGCGGGCACAGACGATTCGGCGGTTACGCCTTTTGTGATCTTGACGGGTCTGCCGTCGACGGCACCTTCGCGGGTCAACTGGATTTGGACGCGATCCGGATTACGTCGCACGCGAGTGGCATATGGCTGGTTGACGAAATCACCCAGTTCCCGGGCGTTGGCATCGCGGACGTCCGACGGCGGTACGTCGAGCTCATAGAAATGATCGATGAGTGATTTTCTCAGATGCCGATCATACTGAAGCCTCTGATCGAGCCCCTCTTGTTTGCAGACGACCCGGTCATGAATCGACGCGACCTCACTATTCCCGTTCTGGTTACCGGCAAGAACTTTGCGATGATAGGGTTCGGGGCGTCGAGCGAGCGTGGCCTGAAGGTTATGGCAGATTGCGCGGACATCGAGTTCGTAGATTTGGCCGCCGGCGGCCGGGGCGAGCAGGCAGACAAGCTGATCGCTTGCTAATCGGACCTCGGGTCGCGCATCCAGGTTGTAATCATCGACGGTTGCTTCTACCCAGGCATCGCGATCCTTGTTGATCTGTTCCAGGGCATTATCGGCCGCGATCAGTTGACCGTACACGGCATTTCGAAGATGGGGCAAGTAGATTCCGCCGAACGCGCCATGCCAGTAACTACAGTTACATTGGGAACGGTACAAGGCTCGACGAGCCTGATCGACGAGGTCGCCGACGAAACCCGCCTGTTCTGTTTCTTGCAGACGCCTGCTAACCATCATCATCCGGGAGTACATCTCATTGGCTTCCGGGTACTTCGTCTTGAAGTTACGCCAGAACCCGCCACGTACGAACTGCCGTATTCGCGGCCAGCGCGGGTCATCGGCCATATCGTGACCAATGGCGTCATATTCGATCTGTTGATCGGTTGGCAGTGCCCATTCCGTCATCTCACGATAGCTGGCGTCGGGCAAATAGACGGTGCCCCACGGGCTGGCCGACTCGGCCGCCTCTCGGAGCGTGGTGGTGTGGAGCCATTCTCGCTCGGACTGTACCGCGTCAAAGAAGGAGCGCAGCCAACCCTCACCGTAGACATGCTGCTTTGTCTCAGGCCAGGTTCCAAACTTTTCGCCGTCGTCCCCGAACACAACCACGGCATTGCTCGTGCGCTCCGCAATTTGCCGCAGGTAGTTGATGGTCTGCTCAGGTGACCCGAAGGGGATGGAATAGCGCAGGTACTCGCTGCCGGGAAAGACGCGTAGCAACCGACCTTCATCCTCGGTCAAGTAGTAGCCATGAAGCTGGTCGTCGGTCAATCCGGCATTTCGAAAGTGGAAATCGTCGAGCAACGTATAGTCGATGCCCGCCTGGACGAGGTCACTCGTGAGCGATTGCTCCCACACTCGCTCCGGGACCCACATCCCGCTCACGGAACCACCCAGACGTCGTTCGAGCCATCGCGAGAAGGCCTGGATCTGGCCGACTCGATCCTGTCGCGGAATCATGGTCAGAATGGGCTCGTAGAATGCGCCGCCCAGAATCTCAACGCGTCCGTCAGCCACCAATTGTCGCAGACGGTCCAGGTAATCGGGGTGGTGTAAGTCGAGCCACTCCATGAGCGGGCCGCTGGTATGCAAAGACAGCTGCAGATCGCGGTACGGTTCGAACGTGTCGATAAACGGCAAGTAGCTGTCTTGATAGGCCTGCTCGAACACCTCGTCAAAATTGCCGATCGGTTGGTGATTATGCAGGACGAGGCAGAAACGAATCGTGTTGATCATGGCGAAATTGAAGCCGAACTAGTAGGGGATTGAAACAGCAACTTCTTGCTCGCACCCTCTTGCTCGCAAGACCCTCATCGGGACATTTTCACCAATCGGCAGAGCCGGCAAGGTCCAGCTAGTTAATCTAGTCCGAAAGGTCGCGATTCTACTGCCCCGCGGCAGCCGACGCCCGCAAGATCGCCGCAGCTTGTTCAGGCGGAACCGGGTTGATGTAGTACCCTGCTCCCCACTCAAAACCGGCCGCCGTAGTCAGACGCGGAAAGATCTCCAGATGCCAGTGATAATGAGGTAAAGCCTGCCTGTCAAAGGGTGCTGAATGAATGAAGTAATTATAGGCAAGCTGCGGGTGCCTCGACTCGATTTTTTCTATCATCTCCCGCAGAAAACGGGCCAGGTCCGCCAAATCGGCATCCGTCTGGCGCTCGAAGTGGCTCGAGTGCTGACGGGGCAAGACCCAGAGCTCAAAGGGAGACCGGCTGGCGTACGGGCAGATGGCAACAAAACGGTCCGTTTGGGCCACCAATCGCTGCGCTTCCGTCAATTCGTCGGCCAGCACTCGACAAAAGAAACAACAGCCGCTCTCCTGGTACAATCGCTCGGATGCGCTGAGTTCGGATTCCAGTTCGACGGGCACCATCGGCATGGCAACGATCTGACTGTGCGAATGTTCCAACGACGCACCGGCCTCAGGTCCGACGTTCTTGAAGATCAAGGCCGAGCGAAAGCGAGATTGCTCCGCCAGGACCTGCAGCCGATCACGGTAGGCGTGCATTAGCCAGCAGGTTTCGGTCTCGGTCAACCCGCTCAGGCTGGTCACATGCCGCGGAGACTCGATGATCACCTCGTGCCGGCCAACGGCATCGCAGGCGTGGTACAGCCCGGTCTGAGTCACCTCAACATCGCCATGGTTGAGAAATGCCGGGTACTTATTCGGGACGACGCGAACCGTCCACGATCCATTGCTGGACCCTTGCGGGTAAACGGCTAACGGTTTGGGAGTCTCCCGTTCGTGGCCTCGGCAAAATGGGCATGACTTATCGATGCGGTGAGGGGCAGCACGAACATACTCATTCGGCCGCGCATCACGACCCTCGGCGATGATGATCCAGCGTTCGGACAGAGGATCTTTACGTATCTGCGGCATATTCGGCCATCTACCCACATCTCGTACGACGGCCCTTGCGGTACCCTGTCCGCCGGCTCGTCAGTATCGACCAGTATAAGAATCGACCCGGTACCCGGTAGGCCCCACTGGGTGCAGGAACGGGCTTTTTTTAGGTGGACGTATTCAGCGCGATCTTGACG
>CAYNDU010000386.1:0-6035 GCA_964395615.1 uncultured Pirellulaceae bacterium
TGGAATCTCCAGTGAACACCTTGCTCACCCCAAGACCGCGCGAGCCCGTTCCTGCACCCCCCCACCGGGACTCAACACAATTGATCTTTTCGCAGTTTGCCCCATTTGGTATTTAGCCTCTCCCGAAAACCGAGTTTCAGGCGGACTGCGTGAACAGGTTCGCGGTCGGCAACCCCCCTTTCTGGTCTCGAGTGGGGTCATTCGTTGGTCTGGCAGGACGAGTATCATGAATCGATTGAGCGTTCGTATTTCCATCGTCGTCGCGGTTTTGATACTGGGTTCGGCGGCCATCGCCTATAGCGTCATGTCGAAAGGCGAGCCGGATGCCAAGGTGGCGAAGACCGGCGGATCAGAACCGGGCAAGCCGAAGAAAAAGGGGCCCTTGAAACCGATTCCGTCGTCCGAGGCACCATCGTCACCGGCCAGCTCGGCGAGACGTTCGGTCTCGGATTTTCCTCCACCCAGCGGGCTGCGAACGGTATCGCACGAGAATGGGCTGACCGGCCGGGCGGGAGAGTCTGACAACGCCGTATCGAACGCCGTGGTCGACGAACGGGCGGATGCTGGAGGCGGAGCGTTTTCGATCGAAGCGATACCTTCGGACCCGACCAGCTCAACGGCGCCGACGGCCGCAAGCTCGACAACCGATAGCCTTCCGTCCGCAGGGCCGGCCCCTTTGCCGGACGCGGCCCTGGGTGCGCCAACGCAAGCCCAGCCGATCGGCGCCTCGGATCTCGGGTCCCTGAACTCTCAGGGTGAGCGTCCATTGAGGCCTCGAGGCGCGCTCTCGGATGGCGGTCCGGCTCAACCTTCCACTCGTTACGATCCAAATCCACCGACGGGTCCCCTTCAGCCGGGCCCCCTTCAACCGAGCCCACTCCAACCGAGCCCCATTCAGCCGGGTCCTTTGCAACCCGGACCGCTGCCGGCGGAGACCGGCGCGCATGCAACCGACACCATCGCGGTCCCCGATTCGCTTGTCGGTCGGTTCGCTCCCGTGGAATCGGCGGCACCGACTCATCGAGCGACGGGCGGCGAATCCACTTCGCCCATGCCGGGCTACGGGGCCGACGAGGCAGCCGCGCCGCGCGCCTCAAAGTTCAGCCTCGGATCCGGACCGCGGGATCCCGGTCTTCGTGGATCGTCCGGTGCGTCGCAGATCGATCGCGATCAACGCCGATCGGACCCGAACGGACAGGCCGGTCGCCACCGGATCGGTGATTCGCCATTGGACTCAACCGGCTCGCCGGGTACCGGCGCGCGAGGATTCGGTGGCCCGTCGACGGCCATGTCGGGCGTCGGACGATCAATGACCGGTTCCAGCCTGCTCGACAGCCGGGCGGTCGAGTCGTTTGCTGCGAACGCCGGCCCGGAAAGTCTCCTTGCATCGGATCGGCCCGGCTCACCTCGACTCGAGGGTCAGCAGACCCCGGCGATCACGCTCGAGAAGCTGGCTCCGGACGAGATTCAGGTCAACCGGGAAGCCACGTTTCGCGTCCGGGTGCAAAACGGTGGCAACGCCGCGGCGCACGAGTTAATCGTGATCGACCGAATCCCGCAGGGGACGGAGTTTTTGGACGCGAGTCCGGATTTTCAACGGACGGCTGACGGCCTGATCATCTGGCAACTCGGGACGCTCGAGCCGGGTGACCAGGTGGTTCTGAGCATGCAATTAATGCCCAAGGCCCCGGGCGAAATTGGCAGCGTGGCCAAGGCCATGTTCCAGACGCAAGCGTCGGTTCGAACCGTCTGCACCAAGCCCAGCTTGGATTTGCAGTTGAAAGCTGTTGAATCGGTCCTGATCGGCCAGACGATGGCTCTTGAACTGGTCATTACAAACACGGGTGACGGGGCTGCCTCGGACGTCGTGGTGGAAGAGGACGTACCGGAGGGTCTGGTGCACGCGGCGGGTCACGAGTTGGAGCACGCCATCGGCACGCTTCAGCCCCAAGAGTCGCGGCGGTTGACCCTGCAACTCGACGCGGTCAAGCCAGGTATCTACACCAATCATCTTGTCGTGCGTGGCGCCGGAAAGCTGATGGTAGACGATGTACGTCAAATCGAAGTGGTTGCTCCTCAGTTGACGGTGCAGACCACTGGCCCAACACTTCGCTATCTCGATCGGCAGGCCACCTACACCATTCGGATGTCGAATGCCGGAACGGCCGCCGCGCGCAACGTGGAACTGTCTGCCTTCCTGCCAAAGGGAATGCGGTTCGTGACATCGGACCACCAAGGTCAATACGATTCGCAAACGCATGCCGTGTACTGGAGTCTCGAGGAACTGCCGGCGACAAACCAGGGCACGGTCCAGGTGACGGTCTTGCCGGTCGAGCCGGGTAGCCAGCGACTGAAAGTGGATGCCAAAGCCGATCTCGACCTGGTCGCAACGGACGAATACGAAGTCGTCGTCGACAGCCTGTCGGAGCTGACCTTCTCGATCGACGACGTGGCCGACCCGATCGAGGTGGGTACCGACACAACCTACGAGATCATCGTACGCAATCGGGGATCGAAAGCGGACGGCAACGTGCTGTTGGTCGCCGAGCTGCCTGCCGGCCTGGTACCGACCAGTGGTGATGGCCCGACGCGGGGTACCGTCCAGGGTCAAATCGTTCAATTCGCGCCACTCGAACGGATCTCGCCCGGCGAGGAGGCCGTTTACAAGATTCGCGCCCAGGGTAACGCGGTCGGCGATCATATTATCCGCGCCCGGGTTCAAAGTAACGAACTGCCGGTGCCGGTGACGAAGGAAGAGGGCACGCGCGTCTATTCGGATTCCATCCGACGCTAGGTCGAACGTCAGCGTGGCGAGAGGCCCGGGTCGGCGCGCGAACGCTTGCCCCCGGCGATCGCAGCCGTTATCGTCGAGGGTTGGCGGTCGGTGCGGGCATGCCCCGCGCCCGCCGAAGTCAGGCTTTCCACCGTCACGGGTCGTGGGCTACGCATGGCCGGCAAAATCGTCTGTTCGTGTGGGTACCAATGGCCGGCTAAAGACGGCCGCGTGCGGGGGTTGCTCCGTTGCCCGCTTTGCGAACGGCAAGTGCAGATCAGCCCGGACGCACCTTCACCGCCGCCACCTCCCGAATCGGCGGCGGGTCAGGAAGAACGATCGTCGGCCGACTCAAGGTCCGGTCTTGCCGAGATTCGGATCGTGGCCGAGCTGCCACGTCCTGCCGCTCACCGGGACAACCATCAGACGGCCCGATTGTGGTTGGTGGCCGGCGTCGCCGTCATTGCTTTCGTTAACGCAATCCCCCTGGCCATCCAAGCGATGTGGGCCGAACCGACGTGGGGGCAAGGGCCATGGGAACGCTGGGCCTACGGCGTGATGTTGATCAGTGCGTTGCAACTGGTCTACGCGTTCTTTCTGTATCAAGTTCCTGATCGAAGTGCCGTTTGGGTCGTATCGGGCATGATGCTCCTGGTCACGTCCGGGTACGCCATGTTGTTGGGGATCCGCCTCCTTGCGCCTGATCAGAACCAATTGCTCACCTGGCTTGATCTGGAGGGGAACCACTTCTCGTCCGGGCAGGAGGCGGGCTGGTGTCTGATCATGGTGCTGTCAACAGGTGTGCTCAGCTACCTGGCCGGCCGCACGAGTGCCCGTTGGCGGTCGTGATCCTCCCACGGCGCGGGAAAGCCTGACCGGGACCGGAGATTCCATCCCCGGCATCGTTACAGGGAACTGAGTTTCGAGAAATTCAACGAGATACCCTGCATGGGCAGAACGCCATAGATCCCGCGAGTGAACAGCAGTTCGATGAACTCGTCCGTGCGCAACAGGGACGACTTGGGCACGACCACGATATCGCTGTCGCGTAACCAGATTTCGTCGGCCGGGCACGGGCGTTCGCCGAGCAGTGCGCCGCGCAGGTCAAGTTTGGTGGCCATGAGCCTCCAGTGTTCATCACGGCGAAACACGACGATCTGACGCAAATTTCCGCCGTTGTTCCATCCGCCGGCCAGGGCAATCGCCTGCATGGCCGATGTGGGGGCCTCGAGTGTGAACCGGCCTGGCTGGCGCACTTCGCCGACCACGTAGACAAATCGATCCGCGCGCCGGAGCAGGCGGGGAGTCACTCCGATGCCGTCGACGATCTGGGCGTAGCGTGCCTCGGTTTCTTGCTGCAACTCCTGCAGCGTCAGACCTTGGGCCGGCACCGACCCGATAGCCGGCAGCTGAACCGTTCCCTCGGGCGTAACCAGTGTTTGCTGAGCCTGCCCGCCCGTCTGTCCGTAGCGGCTGTCGACGGCCGCCCGCAAATCCTCGAGACGCGTATTGACCTGGAGCGGTGTCACGGTGATTGCCGGAACCTTGTAGTACTTGGTGTAGCGCTCCTCCAACTCGACTCGAAGTTCGTCGACCGTCCGCCGAGCGGCCTGGACCTGTCCGAGCATGCGCAGTGTGATCATGCCATCGGGCTGAATGACCAGCTCGCGGTCGAGCGTGTCATCGATCAACGATTCGACGCGCACGCGATCCCCAACATTGAGCTCATACGGCTTACTGCTTTCGACGCGGGTCAGCCGATAAATGAACTCCAGCGCGTCCCCGACTCGCAGTCGGTACTCGGGCACATGGACATCTCGAAACGGCCCCACGTATTCACCCTGGCCCAGCATCTCCCACGGGATGGGACGTCGCGCGTCCCACCCAGGTTCACCCTGGCAGCCTTCGTCGCACTGCACGCCCACGAAACAAGGCATCTGGCACAACTGTAACCGGCCCACGCGGCCGCGCTTATCCACCACCCGTACCCAGTTCGGTGAATCCATCGTGCGCGTCCGGCTTACCCCTGCTGAACGGGACCCCTCCAGACTCGCTTCGCCAGACCACCCGTCCACGTTCACGAACAAGGCCCAGCCGGCGATCAGGAGAATGGCCGCGGTGAGGCAGCGGTTTCGCAGGCGGTGGGAACACCGGCCCGCCGTCGCCCGAACGATCGCAGCCCGACCGACCTTCGTCATCGCTTTGTGAACTCGCCGCACCGTCCGGTCTCCGCTCATCTCTCGACTCCCTCATCATGTCGCTCTTCGATCGATTGGAATCCGCCGTGGTTCCGAATTGCCCGTCCATCCGCCGGCCAGACTGCGAGCAGGGCTCACGGGTCGACGACCGGTAGCGCCGTCGCAAACGTATGTGGATCGACCCATCGAACCTGGTCGATCGCCGAGCCGGCGGCCACACCATCTCCGGCCTCTTTCCTCCGCTCCGATTCGTGACTGGCTCTTTGTGCCAGTGACTCGTCACCCAGTTGATGGTGGACGACGGCCAGATTGTGCCACGTTTCCGGCGCCGGCCGAACGTTGACCGCCTTGATCAGCACGTCGCGCGCATCGGCCAGTCGACCGAATCGGGCGAGCAGTACGCCTAGCTCATTGGCGGACAAGGGATTTCGAGGATCGACCAGCAGAGCCGCCTGGTGCAGCGTCACGGCCTTTGGCAGGTTCAGTTTCTGCGTTTCCATCTGCCCTGAGTCCATCGCCGTATAGATTCGGGCGAGCGCATAAAGGGCGTGTGACGAGATGGGAAGCGGGCCGACCGCTTCCACGAACTGTCGCTGTGCGTACGCCAGGTATTGCTGTTGCGCGGACATCGGGGTCATGCCTTCAAGTGAAACGTCCTTGAGGACCTCCGTTCGGTGACGCGTGACCAGTGATGTCAGGTTCAAGTCGGCCTCCAGGTCCGCGCCGCCCGGTGCGAACTCCTCGGCCTCGTCGAAAGCACGCAAGGCCCGGGCAAGCGCCCGACTGTGCCCGTTGCGCCCCGAGTGCGTGTCAAGAGTCTGGGTGATCAAACGCAGCGCCTTGATCATCTCGTCCCGGGCCGCATAGAACGCGCCGCGGCCGGCCAGCGCTTCGGCCCGATCCATCATCGCCTTGACGCGGAGCTGCACCACGCGGGCGGCTGTCGGCGAGAGACGCGACTCGCGGGCCGGCCGAACCAGGTTGCCCGGTCGCTGCAGGTTCGAAGCGGGCGGGACCGCCCATGCGGGTCCGCGTGCCGCACCCGTCGGGGTCGCGGCGTCCGC
>CAYNDU010000387.1:0-6021 GCA_964395615.1 uncultured Pirellulaceae bacterium
ATTCACGATGAATTCAGGGACTCATTGCTTCCGACGCGTCCGTTGGGCGTGCCTGATCGTTATCCTCACGGTGCGGAACACACCGGGAGATCCTGGAGAGGTGACGTTTCAAAAAAAGTCACTCTGTGACGATGCCTATTATTGTGATGGGCTGGCAACAGGCGATTTTAACCGCGATGGAGTGATCGACATTGTAGCTGGTCCCTATTGGTATCGCGGACCCGATTTCGTTGAACGAACCGAGATCTACGAACCCGAGGCATTCGACCCGGCAAAGGGCCAATCCAACAGCTTGTTCGCCAACGTATATGACTTTAATGGCGACGGGTGGGACGACGTGCTGATGCGAGGACGCGTTCACTTGCATCCCGCGCGCTGGTACGAGAATCCGCGCGACGAGCGACGACACTGGGCCCGTCACCTGGTGTTTCCAAAGATCCAAGGAGAAAACCCGCCCTTCGCGGACGTTACGGGGGACGGAAGACCGGAGATCGTCACGCATTGGCAAGGCACGTGGGGCTACGTCGCACCCGACTGGAGCCAAACGGCGAAACCCTGGACATTTCACTCGCTGGGCGCCGAAGGCAATTGGCCCCAGTTTCACCATGGGCAGGGCGCGGGTGATATCACCGGGGACGGTCAACCGGAAATAGTGATCAACGAGGGTTGGCTGACTCGTGCGGTCGCCCGGTCTCCGGGCGCGTCTCCGCAATGGGAATTCCACCGGCATCGCTTTGCCGAGAGAGGTGGAGCACAGATGCTGGTTTTCGACGTGGACGGCGACGGGGACCACGACATTGTGTCATCTCTGGATGCACACGGCTGGGGGCTCGCCTGGTTCGAAAACCGCCCGGACACCAGAACGGGCGGACCCTCGTTTGCCCAGCACACGATCATGGGATCGCGAGCCGAGGAATCAAAATATGGCGTTGCATTCTCGCAACCTCACGCGTTAACCACTGGCGATATCGATGGCGACGGTTTGACGGACGTCGTGGTCGGAAAACGCCGATGGGCCCATGGACCGACCGGAGACATCGAACCGAACGGGCCGGCCGTCGTCTATTGGTTTCGTCTGGAGCGTACATCGCAAGGCGTTCGATTCCATCCCTATCAGATTGATGATCACAGTGGAGTTGGTCTGCAGATCGTTGCGAGAGATGTGAACGCGGACGGGCGAGTCGATGTGCTTACAGCCTCCAAACTGGGTACGTACTTGTTTCTGGCCCGCCCGGTCAAGGCTGGCCCGATACGCACGCCTGGGGTCCGGGCCAGGTAGACGGCCGGGCCTTGGGAGTGACCATGGCTGACGTGGGACGCAGGTGGTTGTCTCGCCTTGGCACACGGGATCGTGTGAAGAGCGTACATGGCAATGACCTGCCGTTGCCACGTGTGCGTCGATATCCATTCTAATTCTATGCCGATTGGAACTTTGACATGACGTTCGATCGTTTAGCGGATGCCGAGAAGCACTCCATGAAACACCTGGCTCGAGCGGTGCTTGACCAACTGCAAGCCGGGCGTCCCAAAGAGGACATTGTACGCGAGTTGCACTCGATGGATTGGCCCCTGGAAGAGGCCAATGAATTCGTTGATAAACTGGACGAGCGACAGGACGACTATTCGGAAAAACTGGCGATACGTTTTCCCGAAATGAAGCCCGTGCGTCGTCAGCCGAGGCTGTTTTCGATCAACGGGATCGGCACGATCATGTACGGAATGCGGAGTCGGGACCGTGAATCCGGAACCTACGTCAAGACTCACTGCCTATGTTTCGTCTTTTTGCCTATCCTCGCATTGGGAGCCTATCGGGTCGCCAAGGTTGCCGGGCACGACGGCTGGTTCCTGCTGGGGAAGGTGCCACTCTCACGACTGGCCAGGTTCTGGAATTGTGGCGTGCTGATTTCAGTCGTTGGCATCGCTGTATTGTCTTTCTGGAACCAACACACCGAGTCGCGCGAGTACATTGCCGCACAGAAGATGGAGCAGGCCGAAGACCTGGTGGCCGAGGGGAAGCTCCTTCCGGCCTGTCGACTGTATCGCAATCTCGCACAAGGTAGTTCATCTCAACGGGATGAAGCTCGACAACAATTGTTGGCGATGGTCGACTCTCCTCGGCTGGGCGATCTTCCACCCGTCGATGTGGCGGAGATATTCGAAAACGCTGTACTGGGCAACAACGCCGATCGTGCGAGTGATTTTTTCCAGAAGGGGGCAGGCTGGGTCAGGATTTTCTCCGATTCCGATCCCTCCGCCGCGGCCGAAATGTTGAGAGTCATCTGGGAGAGCTCCCCATCCGACGCACTGCAACTCTTCGGAGAACTCTCGACCGGACCGTTCGCCGAACTTGATACGGATCTATTCAGGGAAGTCTATTCCGTCCTTCTTGGCGCTCTGTCAGATGTCGACGATCGCAAGTCGATTATTCAGTGCGCTCAACCATGGATCAAGAGACACTCGACCGACGATCCAGTGAAGACTCTGGAAGCCGCCGACTTCCTGGCGTCTTTCTTACCGGAACCGTTCGCCGAGCTGGAATCGGTACGGGGACCATTGTTGGAGCAAGCGGTTGCCGCACAACCTCAGGACGCCGACCTTGCGGTTCGCCTGGCGATCAGCTGGGAAACGACGGGCCAGCTACAACGCGTCAAGAAATTACTGACGCCACTAAAAGACCAACTGGGTTCAGGTGAGGGGGCTCGGCTGCTTGGAAGCACTCTGGCGGACGAGGGGCAATTCGACCAGGCGTATGAGCTTCTTAACGCTTACATCGAACCCCGGCTCTCAGCATTGCATGACGCGGAGGCGGCCTTTGAACAAGCGGTCGAACAATGCCGGCAGAGAGTCCTGCGACAGCTTCAGATGGGCTACGCGTCCGGTTTTGATTACGATCGCTACGACGACGCGCCGAAGGAAGACCAGCAGCTCATGGTGATGGAGTACCTGGCCCGGGAAACCCGGACCGATGGCGGCGTCAACGGAGCACGGATGGCGCTCAGGCAGCATGCGGCCGTCGTCCCGGTCGCCATGGATCTTGGGATCGTCACGCTCCGTCGTGCGCAGACCATGACGGATGCCGAGGCGAGGCGAAAGGAGTTGGAGAAGGCAGAAAAAACATTCCTGGCAATCCGCGGCATTGCGGGAGACGATCAGGCCTACCAGTTGCGAATCGGCCAGGTTTACTATTGGCTGGGCAAGAAAGACGAGGGAAAACAGCAATTCGACCAACTCCTGGAAACCTCGCAGCACAGCTTTGGAGCATTGATGGGAGTGGCTCAGGTCTTGCGGGAAATTGGAGCATTCGAAGAGGCCCGCAGCCGCCTTGAAGAGGCCTATGAGAAAGCCTCGGACGATGAATCACGGCAGGCGGCCGCCCATCTGCGGGCACTCACAAGTGATGGCGTCGCCGACGAACTGATGTGGCTCGAACGAAGCAACCAGGTCGAGCCGAACGTGCGGGCAGAATTGCACAGCGTGCGTGGACACCAGGCGCGGCAGGCAGGCGATCGGGAGAAGGCTGCGTCACACTACCGCCTTGCCATTGCCGCGTACGACAAGATGCCCGATTCGTCAGCGACCCTGAATAACGCGGGACTCGTCTGCCTGGCTCTCTATGGAGTCTCGTCTGATCCGGACGCGTTAAACGACGGCATCGTACGTATGGAGAAGGCCGTCAAGTTGCGACCGGGAAATGCGATCCTGCTATTGAACGTTGCGGACGCGCTGACTCAGTCTGCCGTGCGACGGTTGGCAGGAGAGGATCCTGAACTGGACGGCGTCGCGTCGTTTTCACGTTTTGACATCCTTGATTTCGTGGTGCGTTCCGAGGACGACGTGAATAGGCTGCTGGCAACGGCGCGAACGGACGAGCAACTTCAGTCCGCACTCGCCTATTTTGAAAAGGCGGCGATCATGGCTCCACAGAATCCGGCGCCCTTTCTTCGACTCCATAACATCTACACCTTTTTGAAGGACGAAGATGGTTTGCGCCGATTTGTCAAACAGACGCACACGACCACGTTTGACACCGCCGCCGCATTGACAGACCAGGTTTCCTTTTTCACGTTTCAGGAGAGTGACTCAGCGCGAGCCGAGTTATCACGGGTCCTAACCGATGCAACGCAGAAGATGGAAGCGCTGCGCAAATCCCGCCACGGAAATGCCTATGCGGCCAGCGTGGACAACGTCGTGTCGCAGGCAGTGCGACTGCCCGACCTGTCGACGGTGGATGTCGACCGCCTGGTGCAATTGGCTGATGAAGCCTATGCGGCCGCGCCGTCGCGAGGTTCCGGATCGACCCTTGTTTCGGCACTCGCATTGCGGGCCCATCAGACGCTCGCCAGGTCATTTCCCGAGTACGCTTCCGCCAGTGAATCGGTTCGGCGTTCGCTTGGACCTCCGATCACCGTTGCGCTCGCGCTCTCGCATCCTACCGGCGTGGGCGAGGCGGCGCGAAAGGACCCTGACGTGATACGCATGGCTGATCTGGCCAGGCAACGGATAGGGAAATTCCCCTCCTTGCGCACTCCCTGGGCATGGGCCATGTTCCATGAACTTTCTCCGCCCGCCGCTGACGACGTGGCCAAGCACATGCAACTGGATCAGATCAGTCAACTGAGCAGGAAGGCGATGCTGAACATGCCGTTCCCCTCGACCGCCTACGCCTGTTATGAGTATTGGGCCCTCCTGGCCCAAGGCAGAAAGAAAGAAGCCCGAGCGGTTTTCGAATCGTCGACGAAACTGGGGATCGAGGTACCCTCTTATCTTCTCGCAGGCGACCGTATCGAACAGTAAGTCGGGAGGCTGCCGGAGCCGTTGACCGGCAGTTGTCTTGTGGATCCCCATCCGCTTTGCGCCAAACTCACGACAGTGCGCGGCTTATCGGGCGAAGAAGAAATAGAGCGTGGCGGCCAAAACGCTCAGGCCCAGCAACAGCGAAATCACCAGGCAGATTTTCCGCCCGCTCCCGCCGCATTGCGATGTTATCCCGGCCGCATCGAACACATCATCCATCGGAACTTCTTTGCCCCTCGAGTCACAAATTGCCAGGTCGTGATCGGTCAGGTAGTCGCGAAGTTGACGGGCCGCCTGCTGCCTGCCCGTGGTTGTACCGACGGCAATTCCCGCACCCATGCCCGCTCCCATTCCCGCCCCCATACCGGCGCCGAAATTCATCGTATTCTCTCCACTGGTGGCTGAATCGGTCCTGCTCTCAAGGTATTCGTACTGCGGAGGTACTTATTGGACAAGCCCGATCCGGTCTCCTCGCCCCGATCATCCTGGGGAAACGACCTTTTCTCCGGTCCGACGTCAAAAAAAGGGGAACTCACGCCCGTTCCACGGCGTCTCAATTCTGAGACCGTTAGCTTGCCACGCAACTTCAAGAGGAAACGCGTTCATGACCTTCAGAACGGCATTCGCCCCGGCGGTGGGGTTCAACACGGGTCTTGCCATGGGCCTGCTGCTCATCACGCCTCATCTTGCGCGGTGCGACGTGGACCTGGTGACCGTACCGCGTCGCGAGGCAACGCAGCTGACCATCTACAATTCCGAAGATATTACGATGGTCCGTGAGCATCGCCTGCTGACGATCAAACCGGGCGTCAACCGCATTCAGTTTTCTTGGGCCAATACACTGATCGATCCAACGAGTATCGACTTCCGTATCCTCGCCCAGCAGGATCAGGTCGACCTGATCGACACGACATTTCCGGCCGGGCGCAATGACTCGCTGCAGTGGAATATCGAGAGTCGCATTTCGGGCAAGATACCGGTCGAAATTCGGTATTTCACCAGCGGAATTACCTGGTCGGCCAAATACATGGGCATCGCGAACCAGGATGAGACACGACTTCATTTGACCGGCTTTGTTACGGTCGATAACCAATCGGGCGAAAAGTACGATCACGCTCAGACCCGACTTGTCGTCGGCACGATCAACCTGGTCGAGAAGATCGCCGACCTGGCTCAGCGCCCGGTTCCGGCAACCCGATTCTACGCCCGGGAAGCGGGAGAACGGCA
>CAYNDU010000388.1:0-6006 GCA_964395615.1 uncultured Pirellulaceae bacterium
TCAGAGCGGCTGTGGGTGCTCTGCAGTTGTACCAAGCGGGCTAAGGGGGCCGGGGTACGGCCCGGTATGGATCGAGGCGTGGGCGAGCGACTGCTGTTCGTCGATGCGGACGGTGCAACGCCGATCTCTGAGGAAGCAAAATTGAGCCACGCAATCCTCAACGGCGCCGACGTTGCCGTCGGATCCCGCCTGCTTCCCGATGCAGGCGTGGAGAGGGGAAGGACAAGATGGCGGGCCGTAACAGGTCGAACGTTCGCCTGGCTCGCACGCAATGTCATTCGGGTCGGCGTAAAGGACACGCAGTGTGGCTTCAAAATGTTCGAGCGTTCGGCCGGGCGAGCCCTTTTCACTCGGTCGCGAGAAGAGCGTTACTTATTTGACATTGAGCTACTCGCATTTGCCCTTCGGCGGCATTATAACGTAATCGAGGTTCCCATCAGCTGGTCCGACCAACCAAACAGCCGGCTCAACTTGTGGCGCGAGACGCCTCGAATCCTGTTCGATTTATGGCGACTGAGACATCGATTAGCGAAACAGGACACCTGCTGACGTTTCTTCACACGAGAGGGAGATGGTTCATGCTGCGTTGGGTCAACTTCATTTGCCTTCAGATCTGCCTGGCAATGTCCGCATCGGCTGAGGATACGACAGTGCCGCTAAAGACCAAATTGCCGCGTGAGATTCAGGTCGGCACACCGCCCGACGTTTTAGCTCAACTCTTTCCCGGCCGGGACGTGCCGTCGGCCAGCCCGGTGACGCTCAAGGTCCCCCGTGGCACGAAGAATCTCGCCTTGCGCAAGCCGGTAACATCGAGCGAATCGAACCCCGTCCTCGGCAAACTCTCTTTCGTTACTGACGGCAACAAGGAAGGCAAGGAAGATAGTTACGTTGAGTTGTCACCTGGACTGCAATGGGTGCAAATCGATTTGGAACGCCCGTCACGCCTGTACGCTGTCTATCTCTGGCACTATTTCCGAGAAGCCCGAGGCTATCACGACGTTATTGTCCAGGTGGCCGACGATGCGGCGTTTACCAAGAACGTCCGGACGCTTTTTAATTGTGACACGGATGCGTCCGCAAAAATGGGGATTGGTCGTGACCGGCCGTACCTGGATTTGCACGTGGGAAAAGTCGTGGACGCACGAGGTGTCCTGGCCCGATACGTTCGACTTTTCAGTGATGGAAATACTACCGACAATTTGAATCATTACGTCGAAGTAGAGATCTTCGGCAAACCGGCCCCTTGACACTTGGAGATGATCCAATGACCCGCACGGACCAAACAGACCGCCCGAAAGCCGACTCGTCACGTCACTCACGTCGTTCATTTATCGCCGGTGGAAGCGCCCTCGCCGTCGGTGCTTCCTTTGTCAAGCCGCAGCTCGTGCATGGCTCGACGGCCAACGAAAAAGTCAACATCGGCTGGGTCGGTTGCGGGGGGCGAGGGACCTGGCTGGCCAAGTTGTTTCAGGAACACGGAGGATATAATATCGTTGCCTGCGGCGACTATTTCCAGGACCGGGTGGACGCGTTTGGGAACACGTTGGGTGTCAAGGAAAAGGCTCGATTCACGACACTTAGCAACTATCAACGCGTGCTGGAACAAGACATTGATGCCCTGGTCGTCCTTTCCCCGCCCTATTTCCACCCAATCCAGGCTGCCGCCGGAACCGCAGCCGGAAAACATGTGTACGTTGCCAAGCCCATTGCCGTCGACGTGCCCGGTTGCCTGACGATCGAACAGAGCGGTAAACAAGCGGCTGCCAACAAACGCTGTTTTCTCGTCGACTTTCAGACGCGTGCCGATCCGTTCTATATCGAAGCGCTTAAGCGGGTCCATGCCGGTGCGATTGGAAAAATGGCGTTCGGCGAATCAACCTACCATGCCGGCGTGCCCTGGAAGGGGCAGATTCCCTATGCCAAGGAAGCCAAGACGAACCCGGAAAGTCGCTTGCGCGCCTGGGGACTCGACCAGATCCTGTCCGGCGACATCATCACGGAACAGAACATTCACACCATTGATGTGGCCAGTTGGATTGTCGGCTCGCCTCCAGTCTGCGCCTTCGGGACGGGCGCCCGAAAGGTTCGAGACTACGGCGATTGCTGGGACACGTTCAGCGTGACGTTCAAGTACTCGGATAACGTTGGGATCGCTTTCAGTTCTCGCCAATTCAGTGGATACGGTACGCAGCCCGAAGGGATCCGGAACCGGATGTTCGGCAGTGAAGGTGTTCTGGAAACTAAGTACGGTGGCGAAGTTCTGATCCGCGGCAAGAACTTCTGGCGCGGCGGCAGCTCGCCCGGCATTTATAAGGACGGAGCCGTCACCAATATCGCTTCGTTCCACGCCAATATCCTGGCCGGAAAATTCGACAATTCAACGGTGGCGCCCAGCGTGCGTAGCAACCTGACGACGATCCTTGGTCGCACGGCCGCCTATCGTGGCGAAATCGTCCAGTGGCCCGATCTGCTGGCCGCAAACGAACGTCTCGAGCCCAACCTCAAGGGACTCAAGACCTAGATTTCCTGCCGGGGCACGGTATTACCGTGTCTCGGCCACTGCCTGGAGTTGAACAACGGTCACGAAAAGCATGCCGGCACCCGGCGTGACTGCGCGGCTGCCGCCACGGCTAGTTCCGTTCGGCGCAAGCAGCACATGCGATGCCGAGCAAGATCAGTGTCGCTCCACCTAGTTGGACCACCGTGAGCATCTCGCCAAACAGAAGAAATGCCAACAGCGACGCGCAGACCGGTTCCCCCAATAGGGCCACAGCGATCAGCGACGCACTGAAGAAACGGAGCGCCCAGTTGTTCGTCGTGTGCCCGAGAATCTGACTGACAAGCGCCAGGGCCAACAGGTTCCACCACGTTGCCGGCGAGAAACCGGTGATGGGCTGACCGGTCACCAACGCGATCGTAAAGAGATAACCGGCCGCCGAACCGTAGCAAACGGTTACGTAGACTCCAAGCGAGTGACGTTTCCTCAGATTACGACCGATCAGCAAGTAGATGGCCAGTCCAAACGCTCCGGCTGTCGCAAGTGCACCACCCAACAGGTCGTTGCTGGTCGTCGAGCTTCCGTGAAATCCCCAGCCTATCGCGACCGCTCCCGCAACCGACACCACAATTCCGACAATCGTCGTCCGTGACAAACGGTCATGGGTAACCAGCGGTGTGAGCAACCCTACCCACAATGGCGCCGTATTGACCAAGACGACACTAATGGCGACCGACGTCATTTCGAGGGACAGGATCCACGTGGCGAAATGGACCGCAAGGAACAGGCCCGATACGAGGGCCAGGCCGATGTCGCGCCGCGAAAGCGATGCCAATTCGCTCCGCTGTCGGACCAGAGTCGGGACGCACACGACCAGAAACGCAAAGCCCATTCGATAGGCGGCTATGGACAGTGACGGTGCCTCTTGCTGGGCATACCGAACAAAGATGGCGCCCGTGGAAACCGACAGAACGCCTACTAGCAGACCGCCGTATGCCGCAAGAGTCGGTTTTTCGAGCTGACCGGTCGTGTCGTGCATAAACCTAACTCACAGAGCCATAGGACAGTGGCAAACGGTTTGACACCGCCCACCACGGGCAAGCTGCCCGTGGCAACGAAGCGGGTACACGCTCCCTCGTACCTACGGGCAGCCTTGCCCGTAGGAGACGGACTCTCCCCGCCCCGCTCGAACGATTGACATCGCGAGCCGATTTGCAGCGCCCACCACGGGCAAGCTGCCCGTGGCAACGAGGGGTACCGGTATTGAAGGCGGCAACCACTACTGGATCATTTCTTCGGCTTCGTCCTCGGAATGGGTCGTGATCTCGCCGGCATCTTCCAATTTTCGGATGACATCAACAATCTGTTGCTGCACGGATTCGACTTCGGTGAGTCGGACCGGGCCGAGATATTCCATTTCCTCTTCGAGCATTTGGGCTGCTCGCTGACTCATATTGCCGAGGATCTTCTGCTTCATTTCTTCACTGGCGCCCTTCAGGGCCATAGCCCACTGGGCGCTTTCAACATTCTTCAATACGGCCTGGACATCCTTATCGGTGAGCTTATTCACGTCTTCGAAGACGAACATCAGGCGGCGAATCTCGTCCACGAGTTCAGGGTCTTCCTGAGCGAGATTTTCCAGCAGATTTCGTTCCGTTGTCCGATCGGTAACGTTGAGTATTTCAGCCACGCTGGGCACGCCTCCCGCGTTTTCGAACGACTGGCTCATGACGCTTGTCATTCGAGAAGCCAGTCCATCCTCGACGTGTTTGATGACCTCCGGGTTGGTCTGGCTCATCGTGGCGATCCGTTGAATCACAGACAGTTGGCGTTCGATGGGCAGTGCGGCGACGATCTGAGCGCCGTATGACGCGGGCAAATGGGAGAGAATGAGAGCGATCGTCTGAGGATGCTCATCATTAATGAACGTGATCAGGTTCTGAGGATTGACCTTCTTGAGGAAACCGAACGGGAGCGCTTCGATGGTCTGTTGGACATTGTCCAGCGTGTCGGATGCTTCCTTGCCCAGCGCCTTTTGCACGAGCGATTTCGCCAGTTCCAACCCGCCTCCACCCGCGCCGAACGAATTTGGATTGGCGTCGGCAAACTCGTAGATCACCGACTCCTGTTCGTCGCCACTGACGTGATCCAATCGCGCAATTTCGATCGAAACCGCTTCGATTTGCTTCGGCTTCAGTTTGCTCAGTACGGCGGCCGCGTCCTCCTGAGGCAGACTGGTGAGGAGGATGGCTGCTTTGCGAATCTCAGAGGACAACTTTGTAGGCTCCGAATGCAGCGGCATCACCATACGCCCGGGAATCGGCCGATTGGCTGAGCGGGCTCGCTCATCGATTAGTATCGGTTACACGGCGAAGTTAATTTAGACCGGTTGTGCAAAAAAGGAGACCGCGGGATGGCCAATCCTGGGGGGCACCCTGCCGGGAAAGGGTGGGACGATGAACGGCAACCGTTCACAGCCTTGGCAGAGAACGTCTACGATGAACGACGTAATTCCGTTCAGGCAGGGAGGTCGAACTGACAGATCCCCCATTGACCGTTGTTTTCATCAACGGCGACCCGCAACGTGGTCGGTTTTGCCGACCGGTGATCGGCGACAAAGTCGGTCAACAGGTTGCCAATATGTTGAGCCAGGAGCTCGGCCGTCGTGTTAGGGATCGGCAGCAGAGCGCATTCGTCGAGCGGAAAGACCCACCGGCGGTCCGCGAAGCGCACGTGGACTTCACCATCGGACGGTTCGACTTTGATCGACGGATGGCCGGTGGGTAAGAGAACGTGATGGTCGAGAGTTTTGACGATTTGCGTCAGTCGATCACCGAGCGCCACGAAGTCGATCACGTAGTGATTCTCGTCCAGCGGGCCAACCACTTCGACCCATACTCGGTAATTGTGTCCGTGGATCGGTTCACAGACATTTCCATCGTAAGTAATGAAGTGGGCGGCGGTGAAAATGTGCTGTTCTTTTTGGAGTCGAACCGTGAATTTCTTGAGCATGTTCACTTAGTCCCTCAGTTGGAGAGGAAACGTCATTCGTCGATCGCGTAGGGCGACAAACAGGGTCGCGGCGATCAGATCGGCACTCGTGCCCGGGTTGCGTCGGTGATGGTCGCTGCGCAGCCAGAAGTCCAGGTCCTCCAGGGCCCTCTGATAGGGTTCCTGGCCGGCGGGGCCGGATTCGATGACTCGCCGGGCGCGATCGGCTGCTTGCCGGGCAACGCCCGTTCCGCATTTACGAGCGATCAAGCTATCTGGGAACTCCGACATCAATCGCACATGCGTATGAACGATGGCCGGAAGCAACGGCGTGCCTTCGGCCAGGAAATCGAGCAACCAGCTCTGGATTTCGTGTCGAACGGTCGAGAATTGGTTCGTATACTGCCGGGCGACCAGGGCGCGACCTGCGGCCGGCCGCATAGCATCGAGCAAGGCGTCGGGGGAGGGGAGATGGACCGCCACTTGCATCACCAGGCCTGTGCTGCCTCTCCGACCAT